>JAMCQQ010000201.1:0-3195 GCA_023379515.1 Actinomycetota bacterium | reverse complement strand
CCCTGCATTCTTTTTTATTTCAGTAACCGGCGACAGGTTGTCCCCATCAACAGTTACTCCTATTTGTTTAGGTAGATTTTTTTCATATTTTAAACTTAATCCTGCAGCAGACTTTATATTCGGGCTTTCAATAACATCAATTTTTGTATATGAATTTTCCTTTGTATATACAACTTTTGATTCCGGAAATCTAAGAAATGTTTGAAGGCTTTTATAGGGCGACATCATTTCCTTAAAAACCAGGGGAGTAAAAAAATAGAGAGATGGCACTGATACTGCGAAAACTAAAATCAGCAAAAGAGATACAGCGAAATATTTTTTACTGGTTTTAATAAAGCCGGTAATATTAATAATAGTTGCAATAACTGCTAAAAAAGTTGCAAAAAAAATCACCATGACTTTACTTATTGCCGGCATTAAAATTAAAAATAAAATTGAACCTGATGCTGAACCTGTTAAATTATAAAAATAAGTAATTCCCGGTTTTTCTTTTATATAAAAAATGTATCCTATGAATGAGCCTGCAAAGAAAAATGGCAAAAGCAGGGACAGATAATAAACTGCAAGATAAAAAACCTGTCTTATTTCCCAGGCAATCCTGAAAGAATCAAAGGGTATAAGATTAATCAATATAAAACTTAAAATAATGGATACTGAAAAACCGAAAGTAAAAATTAATTTTATGAACTGCTGATCTTTTATTTTATCTATAAAAAAATATAAAAAACTGCCGCTGATCCCGAAACCAAGCAATGCCACACTGATTATTAAGAAGGCAAAATGATAATAATCTGAAATCGAAATAATTCTTAGCAGGCATACTTGGTATAAGAAAACTGAGACAGATACCAGAAACAGGGAAGTATTTGTTTTTAATGCATCTGCATTCATTTCATTTAGTATGTCTTTAAGACATAAAATTTTTGAAACTTATAAGGATAATTCCGTATAGTTTCATCTTCTTTGAAATCAAAGACAGCAGTTTTACAGGTTTGCAGCACAAGGGTTTTTGCTGCTATTATTTGTAATATATTATATCAAATAATCAATTTTAATAATCGGCTGATCAGGATGAAATTTTTTTAGATAATTAATAATTTTATTAAATATAAATTTAAAAAAAAATTATAAAAATATTTAAAAAAATATTGAATAACTTGAGTTTTGTATATAATGTAAGAATAAATTGTAAAAGTAAAAATCTGATATGAAATGATAATATCTTCTATATTTAATTCTTTAAATTTCATTACTCTTTCCTCTGTTTTTATATTAATAATTCTGGTAATCAGTAACGGAGTTCATACTAAGAAAACATTATTTTTCTTATTGTTATTGGCAGACAACTTCCTCTTTGTCTTGTTTTTTGCAGTTGAAAATATGGCTTATAATATTAATATTGCTACAATATTTGCCAAACTCACTTTTTCCATGTTATGTTTCTTTCCTGTATTGTTGATTTTACTGACTTTTCAGGTAATTGAACAAAGGCAATTTAAATTTATATATTCAGGATTTTCTTATCTTTTATTTCTTCCGTCATTATTTTTTATAACTATGGTTTTAGCAAAAAGATATACTTTGAATATAAATCCTATTAACAGCGGATATTATATAAAAGTTCTTGTATTTAGTCCCTTTTTTGTTTTATTTAATTTTATATATGAAATTACATCGCTCGTCCTTTTGCTTTACTGCATCAGAAAAGGCACTACAAATATTTTAAAGAAAAAGGAACTTAGTTTTTTGTTTATTGGCTTAAGTATTCCTGTAATTTACATGGTATCAAGGGCTGTTCTTGAACAGGCTGGTGTAAAAAATTCTTATCCTTTTGAAACATGGTTTGTATTATTTACCAATATATTTTTATATCTTGGAATTTCAAGATACGGAATTATGCTCGAAAATATCTTTAAAAAAAAGGTACTTAATTCCAATTTACTGTTGATCGGAGCAGTAAATTTATCAGGAGAAATATTTGAGGCAAATGACAGCTTATTAAGATTTCTTAAATTAAAAAGAAGAGAAGTATTGGGGAAATATTTATACGATTTGTTTGAAAAGAGCGGGGTTTATTTTGCCGGCTTTGAAGATATTTTAAAATATATTGATTCTTTAAACAAAGATAAAAAAGTTACAAATACGGAGACACGATCAATATTTGCGGTTTTAAACAAAAAAGAAAAGAATAATTTATATTTTGAGGTTATTGTTAATCCGATTCTTATAAAAAATCTGTTGTTTGGACATATATTCATTTTAAATGATATAACTTCCAGAAAAACTGCTGAAAATTTATCATTAAGAAAACATAAATTACTGGAGGCGGTAGTAAAAAGTATAGATGAACTGCTTTCCAATTCTGATCTGGATCAGGCGATTTTAAATGCTCTTGAAAAAATTGGATCTGAAATGCAAGTTGACAGGGTTTATATTTTTGAAAATCACAAAGATACTGCAACCGAAAAAATTTTTACATCTCAAAGATTTGAATGGACAAACAGCACAACAAGCCCCCAAATAAATAATCCGGAACTCACAAATATTGAATTTGAAAGTTTCTTTCCCGAAATGTTTGAAGCCCTTTCAAATAACAGAGAATTTTCAGGATTTATCAAAGATTTTTCTGATAATTTAAAGGAACATTTTATTAAACAGGATATTGTTTCATTACTGATAGTACCTATATTTGTAGATCATAATTTTTGGGGGTTTATAGGTTTGGATGAGTGTGAGGAAAAAAGGATGTGGGCTAATGACGAAATTATGACTTTAAAAGCTGCCGCAGAAGTAATTGGTGATGCCATAACACACAGAAGAATGGCTGACATGATAAAGCAGCTTGCTTATTATGATATTGTTACGGGACTTCCAAACAGAGCCCTTTTTTATGACAGGCTAAAGTTATCGCTTGAATTTTCAAAAAGAAATAAAAAGCTGCTGGCACTTATATTAATGGATTTTGATAAGTTTAAAATAATTAATGATACCTACGGTCATGATGTTGGAGATGAATTGTTAAAAGTTTTTGCCGGCAGAATATTAGGTATTATAAGAAAATCTGACACAATTTCAAGATTGGGAGGAGACGAATTTGTTTTCATATTAACAGATTTGAAAGAAGAGGAAGATATAATAAAGATTGCTGAAAAAATACTGGATTGTTTTAATGAGCCTTTTATGGTTAAAGGATTT
>JAMCQQ010000200.1 GCA_023379515.1 Actinomycetota bacterium | reverse complement strand
ACGGCAGATTCAAAACCCTTTCAATTTCAGGAAATCAATTAATTTTTTATAATAAGGAGTCATAAACTCTCTGAAAGTCTTCGGGGCAATTAAGGAACCCTGTTTTCCTGACATATCTTCCCAAAAGGAAGCCATATCAAAATCTATATGTGAAGTAAGCTCTTCTGCAATCGCCAGCCAGAAATTGCAAAGATTCTCCAACATATCTTTCAGAAGTCCGGGTTCGTCATAATACAGCATAAACAATCTTTCATCTCCTATAAGTTCGCGAAGCGATCCAAAAAAACCTACCGGAGGATCAAAAATCAATAGAGGAAAAGTTCTGTTTTTGGTTTCCTTAACAAAATCATCTTTACTTGCAATCCATCTTTCATCAATTGAATTTAAATTAAATCTTTCTTCCTTGATCCTTTCCCAATCATTATAATTTTTTACAGGATATTCCAACCAGAACGGCATGCAAGAGTCATCTTTTGCTACTCTTTTTTTAATGCCGTCGGTATCCCAAAGTTCGGTAAATCTATCATCTTCATTAATTATTTTCTTTTCAAAAAGAGGAAAAACCCAGCTATTATAAGGCAATAGACGAAAACCTTCATCGAATCTGAAGTAATTTGCCACATCGTGATCCCAGGTTGACATTTCACCTCCCCAATTTGGAGATCCTACCGCTGAACCTGGGCCCCGAATTCCCTCCCCATATTTTATATCTTTGGGAAGACCACTTATTTTTGGTAAACCTTCTTTATACCATCTCAGTAATGTCCCTCCCCAATATGCAAACTCCCAGTTTAAGGTTCTGCCGGCAGATTCAAAACCCATTACTTTTAAAAATAATTCTCTTGCGTTAATATTGTCAGTCATTTTATTTTCAATTCCAATTAATAATCTTTTTATTTTTTATAATTCTTCTTAATTATTTTCTTGGCTTCCACAGCTATTGCTTCAGCTGCCAAACCATATTTTTTAAATAAAGATTCCACATCTTCTCCTGATTCACCAAAAGTATCCATGATACCTATTCTCTTAATATGGCATGGATAACTTTCACCGATTACTTCGCATACCGCCGAACCCAATCCCCCGATAATACTATGTTCCTCTACGGTAACAATGGCACCAATGCTTTTTGCAATTTCAATTATTTTATTTTCATCAAGGGGCTTTAAAGTGTGAACATGTAAAACCATTGCTCCAATTCCATCATGTTTTAAGATTTCTGAAGCTTCCAAACATCTAATGGTCATTGTTCCGGTGCCTATTAACACAATATCGCTTCCTTCTTTCAAAACAACAGATTTGCCTATTTCAAATTTATAATTATCTTTTAAAAAAAATGGGATCGAAGGACTTTTTGCTATTCTAAGATAAAAGGGCCCTTTATGTTCAGCTAATGAAAAAACTGCTTTTTTTACTTCACTGGGTTCCCCCGGAACTATGACCTTAATATTTGGAATAGCGCGCATTATGGCAATGTCATCGATAGATTGATGGGTTGCTCCGGTATTAGGGGTGCTTAGGCCTGAATATGAACCGACTATTTTCACATTTAAATTGGGGTAAGCTATTGAATTACTTACCTGGTCGTGAGCTCTTTTCGAAGCAAAAGCCGCAAAACAGGTAGCAAAAGGTATAAAGCCGCAAGCAGCAAATCCTGCGGCAACTCCCATCATATTTTGCTCGGCAACGCCTAATTGAAAAAATCTTTCAGGAAATTCATTCGCAAAAAGATTTACAAATGTTGCACACGCCACATCGGCATCAAGCGCAACTACATTTTTATTCACTTTTCCCAGCTCTAATAATGCTTCGCCGAAAGCTTCCCTTAATTCCTTAGTTTTTTCTTTCTTCTCTGACATAATTGAAATAATAATATAAACTTTTTGGTATTTATTATAATTTTAAATTTAAGTTTTTAACTTTAAACTCCTTTGAGCTCTTGCATTGCTTTGTCATGATCTTCTTTGGAAAGATGGCACGCATGCCATTTAACATTATTTTCCATGAAAGAAATGCCCTTGCCTTTAACAGTGTTGCAAATAATGGCAGTGGGGAAATCTGTTGAATTACTGCAACTCTTGTGTAGAGCATCTATAATCTGGACAATATCATTTCCGTTTATTTCCAATACGTTCCATCTGAATGCAAGAAATTTATTTATTAATGGCTCTATTTCCATAATTTCAGATACATAATCATTGACTTGCATTTTATTGTAATCAACAAGCACGGTTATATTATTAGCCTTGTAATGAGAGCAGGCCATTAAAGCTTCCCATACCTGGCCGGACTGCATTTCGCCATCTCCCATAATTACAAAAATTCTATAATTTTGTTTAGCCAAATTGCCGGCAAGACTCATCCCTAACGCAACTGATAGACCTTGGCCCAGCGCCCCGGAAGACATATCAACACCCGGAATCTTCCTCATATCTGAATGTTCCTGCAATATTCCATTTACTTTTATAAATTGAGTAAATAGAAGATCCTTAGGGAAAAACCCTTTTTCAGCTAATGCAGCATACCAGGCTGCGGAAGCATGGCCTTTGGATAAAATCAGGCGATCTCTTTCTTTCCATTTGGGTTTTTTAGGATCAATCCTCATTGTAAGAAAATATAGAACAGTGAGAATGTCAACTATGGATAATGAACCACCTACATGACCTTTGCCTGAATAATAAAACATATCGATAAGATCTTTTCTTATTTGGTTAGCCTTAGCCTTTAAGAAATTTATTTTTTTATCATCTATATTTTCTTTAATTGAATTTTTCATAACTTTTAATTTCAAATTTTTATTTAACTATTTTTTAAGTTGTATTTATATAAAAAGTTACTCTTTTTTTTCATACTTACCCTCTTTGAAACTAAATACATAATCATGATACTGGCCTTTTGGAATAATATATTCGCCTTTCACCACATATTGTTCGGCACCTGGAGGTGAATAAACACATATTACCTTCCAGGGTTCAAAACCCTGAACATATCCAGCATGCTCTACTCCGGCAGGAACATGTACTATATCTCCGGGTCCAACAAGATGCCTGCCTCCGTCCGGAAGAAACTCCATTATTGCATTGCCTGAAATTACGTATAGCATTTCTTCCGCATCTTTATGTACATGAGGAAGATGGGAACCACCCCCAGAATGAATTGCTATTCCCATTGTAAAATTCTTACCTGCATACCATTGCCTTGTAACATCCGCAGATGCAAATGTATCCAAATCTTTTGGTGATATAATTTTACAGTCTTTAGCTCCTGACATATTATTTACCTCCTCCACTTATAATCAAAAATTATAAACTCTTAACTATAATATTGTTAAAGTGTTAAAAATTTATATAAAATTTTTAACACTTTAAATTAATAGAATAATGAAGATTTCTTTAGTCGGGCCATGCAACAGTAAATAAATGCCTTCCGCCTTCTTTAAGAGGTCCCTTTAGCAAGGCCTCAATCTCTTCTTTTGGTCTTTGGGTCATATTTTTAGGTAATTTACCTGGCGGATAAACTCTTAAAATATCGTCATGCAATTTTACTAAATAATCTAAGTATTCTTCGATTGCATTTTCAACTTTACATGCTTCTGCAAGTTTGGCTGAGCCTACTGATCCTTCGGGAAATTCCAATGTTTCCATTCCAACGGCTCCAACCTGATCATAATAATTAATTGGTCTATTTAAAGCTCCTCCGACACTGTTAAAATGTTCAGATGGCAGCTCTTTTTTAGGATAAGTATTAACAGCTTCCGACATATTTAACAAATCTGGTATCAGATTTAAAGCAACAGATGTTTCGCCTTCGCAAGAATGTACCCATGGTGTTTCAAGTGGACCACCAAAGGACTTATCGAGAAGATGTTTCCCAATAACATTAAAATAAGTAATGTGTATAATCAACGCAGGAACTTGGTACCTTTTTCCAAATGTTTGAATCGCTGTAGGGATTATATATTCCTGTCCATGAGAGTTTACGATAATTTGTTTTCTAAAACCCGCATTCCAAAATCCTGCAATAACCGCTTCAACCATAGAAATAAAAACCTTATCAGGTAAAAGAATAGTACCCGGCATACCTAAGTGATGGCTTGGATGTGAACCATACCAAGTAGGCATTGCAACTGTGCAACCTGTTTTTAATGCAACA
>JAMCQQ010000199.1 GCA_023379515.1 Actinomycetota bacterium | reverse complement strand
CAGAAATGATGTAATCCCCATCCTCTTTTTATATTTTCCGGGTTTACATGGTCTTTCATCTGCAGCTTTCTTTTTATAAATTCTTCTGTCCATGGACTATAAACATATTTATAAATTAACATCGGGATATTGGTTGTCTTTAGGGCGGTGCTATGTCTGCCTATGTCATATTGCCCGTCGGGGTAATTGTGTAAAAATCTTCTTTTGTTCCAGTCGTTTTTGTCTTTATATGCACTGTGTTTTTGTGCTGTTAATGGTTTATCATAAGTAGGTAACTTCTCCGGATTATCATCAACCAGTCTTACAAACGGTATGGAATAGGCCGTAGGGGATTTGCCTAGTTTAGGAAGCTTTCCTACAAGAAATTCAGTGGTCACTAAAACTATTTTATAGCCTTGAAATTCTCTCTCCGCATCCATGTACTCCCTGTCGTTAGCAGGAAAATCCCAGTCTTTGTTCCTTGTTGGCCTAACTTCCCATGTCGGGCAAATTTTTTTTATTATTTTGGTCGAATTGTCGGTTGAAAAATAATCAAAAAGCACACCGTGTTCAAAAATTTTTTTATGATGTTCAAGCCACCAGGGGAGTAAATATTCCTCGTTGTAAAAACTACTGATAATAACCATAGTTTCTGAGTACTATTAAAAAATCGTCATGTTGCCCATACACACCTCGTAAGTCAATAGCTTCAATTGCATATTTCGTTCTTTTCTTTATTGCTTCATACCAATGGGCCGGTGCCTGGCAATCTTCAATCACCATTATTCCTCCTACCTTCAGCCTGAAATTTTTAACGGTACATAAGACATCGCTTAATTTATGGCTTCCGTCGTCGATGACTATATCAAACTCTTTGTCTGGCTTAAATTCCTTTATTTCTGAAATGATATATTCTACATTCTCGTCCTTGTTTACTACTTTGTCTTCAATATCTATTCCTGTAATTTTAGCGTTGGGGAAAAATTCACGCCAGGCAAGTAAACTTGCTCCGTATTCTGTACCGATTTCAACAATGCTTAACTTGGCGTTCTTATCAAAAGATTTAAAAATGTAATCGTACGCAAGCCCGTAGCAGTGCCCTCCTTTTCGGCACAGATTTTTGTCGGTTTTATGTTCGGTGAGTATTTGCGATATTGGTTTCATTATTACCACATCCGTTCAAACCACCAACTTGGTGTGTGATCGGTAGTTAAATTGAGTACCTTTACCCCATGTGCTTCGGCATAATTATTTACTGCTCTTACAACGTCGGGAAAGCTGGGATTATAATAGTCATGCCCTGATATAATTCCGCCCTTCCTTACCTTCTGTCCCCACATCGAAATATCGGTTGTTATATAATCCCAGTAATGCGAGCCGTCTATATAGACAAAATCCAGTTCCTCGAATTTAAATTTTTTTAGTACTTCGATGCTCGTATTTTTAATTACCTTGCAGTTATAAGGGAGAAGTCTTTGCACGGCTTGCTCATATAGATTTCTCTGCTTTCTTCTTCCGATTTTGGACGTGTAGTTATCACCATAAACCAACTCAAAAGCGTCGATTGTATAAAGCAATAAGTTCTTGTTTCTTCTACACAATATTTTCGAAAACTTTCCTGCTTGTGTTCCTACCTCAACACCCTTTTTAAAACCCCAATCGGAAAATTTTTTGGCCAGATCGTTTCTGGACATGCCTTTATGAATTTTTAATCTCATCTTGTCTTAGGTTTTTTAGATACTTTATATCCCAGCCAGGAAGTTTATCTAATGTTGATTCCTGCCAGCCGGTGGGTTTTTTTCTGAAATCAGCTAAGCTCCTTTTGGTAGGCGTGATATTCCGCGTATGTCTGACATCGATATTGGGGTACTTGGATTTCCATTCGATTCTCATTTCTTTTTTTGTTTCCTCATTTGCCTTTCCCGGTTCATAGCCCATTTTTCTTGCCCATAACGGATTTCCCCAGGTCGGGATTTTATCATAGCCCTGATCATATATTATTTTCAGACGGTTTTCATAAAAATTTAGAGCAAGTTCGCGGTTGGCGCAAATTCCCGAAACCGACATCAGATTGTCATAGGTACTTGTTTTATCGGAATAAAAATTCCATTTCCAGACATTTGTGTTGTAATAAAAGTGATCATCTGTGGGTGGAGTAAATTCGAAATGGCTGGGATGGTAAAACACATCATGTTCACAAAAAAAAGACATATTTGTTAGTGTTGTTTTTTAGAGCGGTATATATCTGCGTAAAATAGGAAATAATACCCGATTTTCCGTTATGAACAATATTTTTACCGAAGTTGATAGGTTTTAGAGAGCAGCTTGTTATTGGCAGACCGCTTTTTTTTATCCACTCTTGTACCGCCAGGAAGAGCGCTTCTTCCCTCAGATTATTATTTGTGTAATAAATTATTCCCTTCATATATTAAATAATTTCTTCAAGTTCCATCCTGGTACATCCTCGAGTGTCTTCTCAATCCAGCCATCCGGAGTATATCCGAACTCCGCAACACTCATTTTAGAAGGAGTCATTACGAGCCTGTGGCGTACGTCAATATTTGGGAAATCCGACCTCCAATCTTCAATTTTTTCTTCATTGAAACCGCCACTCCTTGCATTTTTACCCGGTTCAAATCCCATCGTTATAGACCATTTGGGATTTCTGCTGTTAGGTAATTTATCAAAACCTTCATCATATATGAATTTGAGTCTTTTAATATAATGGCGCACTGCCAGTTTTCTGTTAACACAAATTCCTGAAACAGATCTCAACTTATTATAAGTGACACAAAGATTTCTTCTTATATGACAGCGGTACACATTCGTGTTGTAGTAGAAAGTATCATCTCTCGACGGAGTGAATTCGAAATGGCTGGAGTGGTAAAGAACATCATGTTCGCAAAAAAAAACATATTTTTCGTTACTTGTCTTAAGAGCTGTGAGCATTTGTTTATACATTGAAATAACCCCAGGCTTCAGATTCAGTACAATGTTTTTTCCAAATTTCATTGGCTTTAGAGAGCAGCTTACTATTGGTAATCCGGAGTCGATTAGAGACTGCATTACCAGATCAGACAGCATGCGTTCGTGGTTTAAGCGGTTTAATTGGTTATCGGTGTAATAAATAATCCCTTTCATATTGATAATTTCTTAACCAATTCGCCGATATCACCCCAATATGGCAATGAGGTAACCGGCGGATATTCTTTCGAGGAAGCTCGGGAGGAAAAATGACTTATATTGTTAAGAGTTTTGAATGTGATGACCGGATTTTCAGACGTCCATGTAAATTCAGGGTCGGTTTCTGGAGTTTTGGTTTTTCTTGGTTTATCCTCTTCTATAAACCACTTGTTTTCGTCTTCAATCATGTTCTTAATAAAATCCAGCCAAAAATCTTTTCTCATAATTTGAGCGCCATCGGAATATCTTTTGAAATAAGCCCTGGGTTTTCGACCGGAATTATCCTTCGGGCGATAATAATGTAGCCAAACATTCCCATATCGATAGTTATCGCCATAAGTTGGTTGGAATTTGAAATATTCAGGTGGGTAGAGAACATCTGCTTCGGCGGTAATAACGTATTCGGTCTTAACCGCTTTTAAACCGATC
>JAMCQQ010000198.1 GCA_023379515.1 Actinomycetota bacterium | reverse complement strand
AAAGCTCTAGAGGCTTCGAATTTATTACAGGAGCAATATGGTATTGGCATAGATTTAATTGATGTTCATACAATAAAACCACTAGAAATAGATTCTATTATCGATTCAGTATCCAAAACTAAAAAGATTATAACGGTTGAAGAACATAGCGTCATTGGTGGTTTAGGTAGTGCAGTTTCTGAAATCTTGACAGAATACTACCCTATTAAATTAATTCGAATAGGTATAAATGATAGCTTTACTGAAACAGGAGATTATAAAGATTTATTAGAAAAATACGGCCTTACTTCAAATAATATCATTGCTAAAACAAAAGAAATTTTAAATATTATATAAATTATTCAAAAATTCTCAAATTTATACTGTTAGGTGTTTTCAAATAATTTTGTATATTTATAATTGAATTTAAATCATCTTGGATAGTTACATTAAAGAATAATAAATATTTTTTACAATAAACAATGGATTTAAGCAAAGAAGAAAAAATAAAAATATATATAGTAATGAAAAAAATCAGGCTATTTGAAGAAGCAGCTTTTCTGCAGGCCTCACTTGGTTTAATAGCAGGAAGTACCCACTTTTATATAGGACAAGAAGCTGTTGCTGCAGGAGTATGTTATTGTTTAAAAAAAGAAGATTATATAATGAGCAACCATAGGTGTCATGGACATCTTATAGCAAAGGGTGGAGATATAAAAAAAATGATGGCTGAGCTTATGGGGAAAAGTGATGGCTATTGCAAAGGTAAGGGTGGTACCATGCATCTGCTTGACCCTGAAGTTGGTATGATGGGTGCGAATGGGATTGTTGGGTCATCAATTCCAATTTCAACAGGTCTTAGTTATGCATGTAAAAATTTTAGAAAAGACAGTCTTGTAGTTTGTTTCTTTGGTGATGGTGCTATAAATACTGGGGCATTTCATGAATCGTTAAATATAGCAGCATTATGGAAACTTCCAATAATCTACGTTTGTGAAAATAACAAATATGCAATATCGACCGATGTATCAAAATCAACTAGTACAAAAGATTTATCTGAAAGAGCAAAATCTTTTGGTATAAAAGGATTTAATATTGATGGTAATGAAGTTATAAAAGTTATAGAGACAATCAAAAACTGTATAGATTATATAAGAAATGAAAACACGCCCTCTCTTGTTATTTGTAATACTTACAGGCAGATGGGCCACTCTATAAATGATTCAAAAACATATAGAACCAAAGACGAAGAAGACTGTTGGCGTGAAAAAGATCCAATAAAAAAATATGAAAAAATATTAATCAGTGGAAACATTATAGATAGAAGCAAAATAAATAAAATTAATGATGAAATCAATAAAGAAATTAATTTAGCTGTAGAATTTGGTAAAAATAGCAAAACCCCAGATTTAAAAGAACTTTCTAATGATATTTATGCATAATAAAAATAAATTAATTTTTTATGTTTTAAATGAAAGTAGTTAATAAAAAATGATAATGACTTATGCTGAAGCAATCTCTCAGGCAATAAAAGAGGAAATGAAAATAGATCCACGTCTAACTATTATTGGTGAAGATATAGGTCAGTATGGTGGTGTTTTTAAGGCTACAAAAGGTCTGTATGAAGAATTTGGAGAGAAAAGAGTAAAAGATACACCAATTTCTGAAGCTGCAATTATAGGAATAGCAATTGGAGCATCTCTTTTAGGGTATAAAGTAATTACAGAAATTATGTACATAGATTTTTTAACAATTGCTTCAGATCAAATAGTTAACCAAGCAGCTAAAATTCATTATATGAGTGGAGCAAAATTAAATGTACCTATAGTTATAAGGACGCAGGGTGGTGCAGGTATTAGAAACGCTGCTCAACATTCTCAAAGCTTGGAGGCCTGGTTTATGCATATTCCTGGTCTAAAAGTAGTTATGCCATCAACTCCATATGATGCTAAGGGTCTTTTAAAATCTTCAATTCGTGATAATAATCCTGTAATTTTTATTGAACATAAAAAATTATATTCAACTAAAGGAAATGTTCCCGAGGAAGAATATACAATAGAAATTGGCAGAGCAAGTATAAAAAAAGAAGGAAAAGATATAACAATTATTTCATATTCCTATATGACTCTCGTTGCATTACAGGTAGCTAAAATATTAGATGAAAAATACAATATTAACTGCGAAATCATAGATCTTGGGTCTATCTCGCCTTTGGATAAAGAAACCATTATCAAGTCAGTTAAAAAAACAAATAAAGCCATAGTCTTACATGAAGCATGTGAACAAGGAGGAATTGGAGGAGAAATAATATCTACAATCCAAAATGAAGCTTTTGATTATCTTGACTATCCTATATTACGAATATGTGGTCCCAACACCCCAGTACCCTATTCTCCAGTATTAGAAGACTATTTTATCCCAAATCCAAATAAAATTATAACTAATGCCATAGAATATTTTAAATATTCAAAATAAAAATATTCTAAAAAAATTCTATTCCTACTGGAAAAATAAATATTAAAAAATAAGTTTGAAAGTAACCCAAAAATGATATGATCAAGCTGAAAAATCTCTAAATTATTTTCAACTGTTTAATAACTTCCTCTATCACATTTTTTACAATCTCCTCATAACCTGCTTTGGAATCCGAATCTATGCCCTTATATGCGGATTTTTCGCCAAAAGCATTTGAATAAATATATCCTGGACTACATACTTCCTTTGAAACATCTATTGTCTCAAAGTCTTTTTTTGTAAAATGTTTATGTATCGAAAAATCAGCTTTTTTGTTATCACCAAACATAACCTTTCTGTAAATTAATATCTTTGCACAGTTGTTTGCAACCTCTGTATATAAAAAAGCATCATTAATATTTGCACCAGCAGCAAATGTACCATGGAATGGTATGCTGCATATTAATGGGCAATCTAGTTCAATTTCTCTTCTTTTTTGGAAATTTTTTACTATTTCTTCTGCTTGCTCAATGGAACCGGGCACAACTTCAGCTATATTTGTGATGGGCTGCATTCCAATCACTGCCCTTGTCCCCTCACTTACTGCAGGAATATCCATATGAGCAGCCCCAAATGCCATCATAAAAAAAGGGTGACCATGTATGACTGCATTTATATCGGGAAAGTTTTGATAAATATAATAATGAGTTGCAGCTTCTCTTGAAATGTTGTCAATCTCTCCACTTATAGGTATCTTGCATAAATCTGTTGCTATAATTGTATCCTCATTAATTTCCCATTGATGATCATGGCCTGAACGCCTTGGATTAATATATATTAGATTTCCATCACGAACTGATATGTTCCCACCACTGGAATCAGTTAAATCCTTTTCGTACAAAAGTTTCCCAATTTTACAGATTGATGCTCTGATATTTTTTAAATCAACCACTTGGCCTCCTTGATAGTATCTTATTAAAATATTCTTAAAAATTTTTGATACAGATCATCCCAATAATTTGTATTTGTGGGCAAATATTTTTTAATTGTTGAAGAATTAAGACAAATTTTACGTCCCTCTTCAAGGGTATCAATTTCTCCAGCAGCTTTTAATTGCATAATTAGATTTCCGGCTGAGGTTGTTTCTGTTGGGCCTGTATTTACAGGTATTCCTGTAGCATCTGCTACCCATTGACAGAAAAGTACGTCTTTGGTTCCTCCTCCAACCATATGAATGTAATCAAACTTCTTTCCTGTAATTCTTTCCAAATCTCTCATATTATACTTTACTCTAAGTGTCATACTTTCATATATTAATCTTGCCATCTGTCCAATATTATTGGGGATTTTTTGTTTTTTATCCTTGCAAAATTTCTGAATTGTTTTAATTATGTCAGACTGTTTAACAATAAAAATTTGAGCATCAACATCTATAAGTGACCCAGTAGTTTCTGAATCTCTTGCAGCAACCATAATGTCATCCCATGAAATATTTTTTTGTAAATCATTTAACCATCTTTCCCTGCATTGTTGAATAAGCCACATCCCTGTAAAATTTTTAAAAAGCAAAGTTTTTCCTGCTGCTCCAGCTTCATTTGCAAAACCTGATTTATATATTTCCAAATTTATAAGAGGGGTGTCCATTTCAAGAATATTAACTCCCCATGTGCCAATACTTATAAACATGATATTCCTAGATTTATCAATTATAGGTATTCCTGCAACTGCTGAAGGTGTGTCATGGCTTGCAGGGGCAACAACAGTAATCGGTTTTATATCAAGCTCTTCACAGACACTTTGCTGAATTCTGCCTACTTTTGTACCTGGCTGAATAATATTACAGAAAATCTCCCGAGGAAATCCCAGTCTGTCAATAATTTTATACTCCCATTTTTTTGAAACAGGATTGCACATAAGAGTAGTTTGGGCATCAGTATATTCATTAACAGCATTTCCAGTCAGAAAATAATTGAATAAATCTGGAATCATTAAAAATTTATTGGCATTGTTGTATTCTATAGCATTTTCTTTCTTTAAGGAATACATATTGAAAATGCTATAATAAGAAGCAAGAGCACATCCTGTTAATCTGAAGAGTTCTTCTTCGGGAATTAGTTTAAAAACCTCTTGGTTTACACTATTTCGCTTTTTATCCCTATAGTGTATTGGATTGGAAATTAATTTACCATTTTTATCGACCAAACCAAAATCAACACCCCAGGTATCTATACCTAAAGATTCAATATTATTATATTTCTTAAATGCCAATAAAAGTTCCGTTTTTAGCTCAGAAAAAAGTTTTAAGAAGTCCCAATATAGTGTATCAGTTACTAAAACAGGAATATTTTCAAATCTATGAATAGCATCTATTTCAAAATTTTTACCATTAAAGCTTGCGACTGAAGCTCTTCCATTGCTTGCTCCAAAGTCTAAGATTAAAAAATTCTTTACTGACAAAATTTTCCTTTCTTTCAAACTTTTGTTTTAACTCTTGATTTATCTGTAGCATATATATTTATACTGGAGCTGATCTTCAAACAATATTTCAAAATTCGGGACTCTACCAACAGGCTATCTTTTAAAAGCTGCTTTCAGTCTGTTAATATAAGCTTATCCAATAAATGGACTATTGTTTTTATATTTATCATCAAAGACACTTTTTTTCTATCAATCCAGATGAAATACTTCTTCTATAATCTCAATTTCGGGACCCAGGATTGATTTGTCTTGTTTTATGAAATATTTATCCATGTATTTCTGCCATCTTGCATTAACATCTGTTTTGCCAAGTTCAGCCATTGCTTTATTGAAATCGTCAACTTCTAAATAAGCAAACAATGTCCCGTCTTTCCTGAAAAATATCGAATAGTTTTTTATCCCGGCATCCGTTATGGCTTTGGCAAGCTCGGGCCAGATTTCGTCGTGAGCTTTTTTGTATTCATCTTTGAGTTCAGGTTTTATCCTGAATATAAATGCTGCTCTACCCATTGGTTTACTCCCTTCCCCAAAAGAACTGTTTAATTAAAATATTAAGTCGGAAATCAAATCCATATTATCAGCAAACCTGTAACCCTTAAGGTTTGCATCTATTTCTTTTTCATGTTTTAAAAGTTTTAAGGCCAGGTTCTGGTATTTCCACATAAGCTTTACCCCAAGAGCCAGGGATTTAGCCCTGTCATCCCTGGGAGCAATAATATCTATTGCACACCAGCCTTCGTATTTTGTTTTGTTTAAATAGTAGTAAAATTCAAGGATTTCCCAGAAATTAACCGTTCCGAAAATCATGTCAGGATCTGCATCCTTGTAATTTTCATTGACATGAATCTGGTAAAGCTTTCCCCAGTAATCAAGAAGTGCCACGGATTCTCCTATACCTTCTGATGCTGCAAGTGCATGCCCTATATCAAGCGCGCATCCAAGATTTTTGGCGCCAACTTCATTTACAAAAGCCATTGCCTTACCGGTATCGCTTATATATTGTTTTTGTCTCGGGTCCTTGGGCTTGGCTTCAATAGCTATCTTCATATCCTTTGCATATTCACAAATTTCCTTTACAGCTTCGACCAAATACTTCCAGCCCTCAACGTAATTTACCTGAAATACATAGTCATAACCATCATGGGCAGGCCAGAGCAGTACGCTCTCAGCTCCTGCAGCTTTGCCAAAATCAACAGCGTCCTTAAACAGTTTTATTGCTTCTTTTCTTATTTTTGGGTCGTTAGTGCAAAATGAGCCATGTTTCCATCTGCGGTCTCCAAAACACTCTACGGCCATATTCGAGACCTTAAGGCCATAGTTTGCAATCTTTTTTACAAGTTTATCAGGATCATTTGGCAATGATGCAACCGGATAAAATGTAAACAATCCCGTAAGCCCCTTTATTTTTGACATTATTTCCAACTGCTTATCCACAGTCAATTCATCAAAATATCCGCCAGGGACATATCTTTCTGCATAAGTACCAAGACACCAGAGATGGGCATCAACATTGAGTTTCATTTCTATTCCTTTCTTAATTTAACAAGTGCATAATTTAAACTATATAAAAGAAAGCTCCGGGCAATTTTTACTCTAGCTGAACCGGCTAATGACTTTATTCAGTTTTCTCCTGTAATATGCAAAATTCCCCCATGTGCAATCCTGTGAAACAAAATGATCTATATGCGGGATATATCTTCCACCCTTTAAAAGCTCTTCTGTTATTGAAAGCTCAAGATCTATTTTTTCTTCGGTTGAACCGGCAAAAAGTATTCTTTTATCGATTCCACCTATAAGCTGGAAATCCGGAAAATTTTTTCTGATGCGTAGCAGGTCATTTCCGGCAGCTCTTTCAAATGGATACATCCCTGTAATACCGGTCTCTGCGATAAGCGGAACGATGTCTTCAACATATCCATCACTATCGGTTATTATGATATCTATCCCCACATCCTTTGCAAAACTAACCATAGCTTTATATCTTGGCGCCAAAAATTGTCTGAAATGTGCAGGTGATATAAGAGAACCCATTTTACCGGCCATATCTTCCCATATAAGAAGGCAGTCAATTTTTACATCAGTCGCTATGGTCCCATAGTAATCAAGCAGGAAATTCAAAAATGTTTCGCAAATATCATCAATTAATTTCGGGTCATCATGCAGCATGATCATATATGTGGTAAGCCCCATAATCTGCCTTGGGAAACCCAGAAATCCCCCGTTTGTTCCGCCAAGCCTTATAGGAAAATCCCTGCCTTCCAGTCTTTCAGTTAAATTTTTCCAGTCAGGCGGAAGTCTCTTTTTGATGCTTTCATAGTTGTAATACTGCTTATATTCGTCCCAGCTCTTCCAATCTTTAACAGGATGATCAAGTTCCATTGGCAGTGACGTTATATTAACGTCATTTTTATTTAAAACTCCATACTCATCTTTGTAAATGATATGGGTTTTGGTTTTTTCTATGATTTCCCTCTCAAACATTGGGCTGTAATTCACGGGAAACTTTGTAAGGTACTGATCAAGGCCAAAAACAGGCTGGACATTTAAATCACCGGTCTTTTCCATCTCCGGATAAATATTCTTGTTTGCCATAATGGCAATTCCATCGGAAATCCCGGCAGGTATGGGTTCTACCATTGGCAATCCTTCATCAAACCAGCGCCTGATGGTCCCGGCCCAATAACCAAGTTCCACCTTTGGGATTTCCGCAGTACTATAGTCACCATCAACCATCCGCATTACAGATAAAAACTTTTCCCTTGAATTCATGATTAAATTTCCTTATTTAAAATTAAATGAAGCATTGCAAATATTTGGGAATTAGATTCTAAAAATATCAATAAAGCTGGAGCTGTTTCCTGTTTCGTATTGCATCAATTGCAATAACAAGGACAAGCAATGCTCCCTTTACAACCATTCTCAAAAATACAGGTACATCCAGAAGAACCATGCCGTTTGATATAGATTGGATAATTACAAGTGCAATGAATACTCCAAGATAGTTGCCTCTGCCGCCGCCGACAACAACACCTCCCAAAACTACTATAGTAAGTACTTCCAGCTCTGCACCGGTTCCATACTCAGGCCTGCCTGAACCAAGCTGTGAAATCAACAGAAGACCGGCAATTGCACAAAAAAATCCTGAAATTACATAGGTTATTATTTTAATCCTGTCAACCCTTATACCTGCAAGTCTTGCTAAATTTTCATTTCCGCCAATGGTAAATATGTCTCTGCCAAATCTCGTAAATTTCAAAATTAATGTCAAAATAATGAAAAACACTATAATATATAAAGTTGTTATAGGAAACACATTACCAATATAAATTCTTCCCAGCTGCTGGATAAAAACATTATATATACGGGGATTTAAATCTGCCCAGAAATAATTGACACCCCGGATTATAGCCAGCGTACCAAGTGTTGTAATAATAGGATTAATTCCAATTTTTGTAATGATAAGACCGTTAATTAAGCCAATAGTGCATCCAATTGCTATGGCAATAACAAAAATCAAAGGAGTCGGAACTCCATATTTTTCCATCATAAGTACAGCGCTGACTATACCAGCCAAGCCGGCAATAGATCCAATTGAGAGGTCGAATCCGCCACCAATCATAACAATAGTCACACCTGCAGATAAAACGCCGAATACTGCAAAATTATTAAAAATTCCTTTAATGTTCTGGATTGTCAGGAAATTTTCACTGGTCAGTGAAAACAATACAAAAATTACAATAATAATACCTATTAATGTAGGCGTTGGAGTTTTAAGAAAATTCATAAATGCCGAATATTTTTTTTCTGCTTTTTCCATTTATCCTCCAAAAATTTAAAGATTAAATTCTTCTTTTTGCCATGGCCTGCCTTACCTCGTAAGTAGCAACAACCAGGATTAAAACTGTACCCTGAACCATTTGAATATAAAAATAATAAACATTCATTATTGTCAGGAAGTTATATAATTCACTTAAAATGAGTATCCCTGCCAGTGTCCCGAGAATTTGACCCTTGCCTCCTCCAAGAGCAGTGCCTCCAAGTACAATTGCTGAAATTATAACTAACTCAAGACCTTGGCCATGCTGAGGCATACCTACAGCTGAAAGAGAAGTAAGTATTAGACCGCCAAGAGATGCCGTAATACCGCATAATAAGAAGCTTATAAATTTTACTTTTTTAACATTGATTCCTGAAAGATAGGATGCCAGCGGATTAGTCCCAATAGCATATATTTTTCTGCCCCATTTAGATAAATTCATAATTATATAGGTTACAATAAAAATTATTACAAAAAGGACAATAGGAAATGGAATCACTTTAAAAATAAACCCTCTTCCGATATAATCGAGTACCGGATCCATCGCCAAAACTGATTCACCATTGGTAAGAGTATAGGCAATCCCTCTCCATATAAACATTGTCCCTATTGTTGCCATAATGGAATTTACACCTACAACTGTAACTAAAAAGCCATTAAAAACTCCCATACATGCTCCGGCAGCAAGTGCCATTATAATAACCAACCAGCCAGGCAGTCCTTTGGAAAGCAGAACCGCGGTAAGACAAGCGGTAAGGCCAATGTTGCCGCCAACTGAAAAGTCAATTTCTCCTGAGACCATAACCATAGTTAGTACTGCCGCAACTATTCCTATAAATGAAAGATTGTTTAACATGGGAATAAGATTTAAAACTGAGAAGAAAAACGGCCTGCCTACATATGAGAATGCACCGAACATAACAGCAAGTATAATAAATAATACAGCAATATTGTTTAACCTGACCTTCTTTTTTTGTGAAACCCAAGCGGCTTTTATTTCTGCCATTTATATCCTCCCCTGATAATTTTATAGACAGGCTGAATGAAGCAGCCTTTCTTCGGAAGCTTCTTTTCGGGAATACTCTGCTGTAAATCTACCTTTGCTCATCACAATTATTTTATCAGCGATTGATAAGATCTCAGGCAGTTCTGAGCTAACCATGATAATTGAAGCACCCCTTTCACATAAATCCTGCATTAAATTATATATTTCAATTTTTGCACCGACATCAATGCCTCTTGTAGGCTCATTTAAGATAATTATCTGCGAGCCGCTTTCAAGCCATTTTGCAAGCACTACTTTTTGCTGGTTACCACCGGAAAGACTGTTTACTTCCTGGTCAATTGTTGGTGTTTTAATTCCTATTTCATTTATCCATTTAATAGCTTTTTCTCTTTCCAAAGACTTTATTATTAAAAAGTTTTTACCTAATTCTTCTATATTTGCAAGAGTAATATTTTCTTTTACTGACATTAAAAGAGCCAGTCCTTCCGCTTTTCTGTCAAGTGGAACAAGGCCCATTCTTTCGCTTCTTGCTATATTCGGGCTTTTAATAATTACTTTTTTCCCATTTATAAATATCTCGCCATCTTTAATTTTATTTGCACCGAATAGAGCCTTAACCAGGGAAGTCCTTCCCGATCCAAGCAGGCCAAAAATACCAAGTATTTCTCCTTTTCTTAAATTAAAGCTGACATTATTAAATTCATCAGAAGTCAGATTCTTTACTTCCATAACTGTTTTGCCGATTGTAACCTCTCTTTTGGGATACATGTCCTTGATATCCCTGCCGACCATTAAAGTGACCAGTTCATTTTCATTTGTATTTGTGGTATTAGATGAGCCTACTTTTTTCCCGTCTCTAAGAACTGTTACCCTGTCTGTAATTTCAAAAATTTCTTTTAACCTGTGAGAAATATATATAATTGAAACA
>JAMCQQ010000197.1 GCA_023379515.1 Actinomycetota bacterium | reverse complement strand
TGCAAATGCATTAAAAGGCATGTTTCCATTTTCATCATAATATGCTTCTTTAATAAAGTAGAAGCCTTTGCATGCAGAGATACACAACAAATAATTATTATTTAAAGCTTTACTTATTGGAATTAATGCATTTTTTAATTCATCCCAGAAAATGAAACTATCATCTATTAAACCAATTGCACCCTCACATCCATGAGCAATAATATGGATTATGGGTTTGCTGTTATTTTTCATCAGATCGCAATCTAAAAGATTTTGAAAAGTATTAAAAAAATTTCGCTTATCTGGAACGAAGTTATAAGAGCATCTTATTTTTAGAAATTTTAATGCATTTGCAAGGGCTTTACCTTCGGTTAGACCTTCTTCCATATCCCCAAGACTGGGTGATTCGATTATATATACAAAATATTTTACTATCCTATCTTTCCAGGGTTTTGTTATTTCGTCATCGTTGTATTCTTCCAATTAAATTAACCTCTTCTCTATATGCGCGTAAATATATCTTTAGAAAATTAAACCTTCTTTATTGAATAAAAACGTCTAGTAGTTTATAATAGCACCACACATTGAATACGTCAATGATGGGTGTTATAAGAGGTATGTGATTAGATGAAAGAACTAAAAAAATGTACAAAATGTGGTGAGCTTAAACCATCTAATACTAATAATTTCCGAAGAAATAAGAATTCAAAGGATAAACTTTATTGCTGGTGCAAATCATGCTGTCAAAAATCCTATCACGATTATTATTCTGTACCAGAAAACAAGGAAAAAGCACTTGCTGGGAATAAGAGGCGTTATCAAGTTTATCGTTCTAATCCATCGGTTTGGGAGGAGATGAAAAAGAAACAAAAACAATATTATGAGAAATATTATTCCAAACAAGAAAATAAGGATAAGGTCAAGGCTCGAAGTAGACAAAGATACGAAAAAATAATGGAAGCTTATTTGGGAGCTATCAAGGAGACAAAAGAAAAATCGGACTAAAGCCTACGAGGATTTGGTAGGCACATAAAGAGGGGTTAATGTTAGTTAAATTGTCAATAAGTTTTAAATACTTGTAATACAAAAACAATATATAAAAAAAGACCTGGATGAGCCCAGGTCTCTATTGAAAGGATTTCAACATGTCAAATAATAACGAAAATAAGTTAGAAAATCAAAACAACCTAGAAGCTGCACGATTCTACAATCACATGGGCTTTAACGTGATACCGGTTCATAGTATAACCAAAACAAATGATAGAGAATTAAGATGCTCATGTGATAACTGGAAGAACTGCTCATCTCCAGGCAAACATCCAATAATTAACTGGACTATAAATACCAAAATCAAAAGGTAACAGAGGAAGATATCCTGAACTGGTGGACAAAATGGCCATATGCAAATATTGGTATTGTTACAGGAGCAATCTCAAATCTAGTGGTTATTGATGTTGATGGTGAGGAAGGATTAAAAAGTCTACAAGAAGCGGGAATTGAGTTAGAGGATACTGTAATAGTTGAAACAGGAGGAGGTGGATTTCACTATTGGTTCAAATATCCTGGGATAAGATAAAAACAAAAGCAAGCATATTGAAAAAAGTTGATATTCGCGGTGACGGTGGTTTTATTGTAGCACCTCCCAGCAATCACATATCCAGTGGGAAGTATAAATTCTCAGCAGGTAAAAACCCCAAAGAAATCAAGATGGCTAATTTTCCGACTGATATTTTTATTAAAGCCGAAGATAAAGAAGTATCTCCAGTTTTAAATTCAGAATGGGATCAAGACATTTTAGAAGGTGCCAGGAATTCCACAATTACACGATTTGTGGGAAGTCTTTTTGCAAAGGGAATTGATAAAAAAACAGTACTACTAGCTGCAAATGGACTAAACACAAGCAAATGCAAACCTCCGTTATCGGAGAATGAAGTTAGGGCAATTGTAAATAGCATTTCCAATGCACACTACAGTAAAAACAAAGAACTCACTACAAGAATAGAGCCCGAGGGAATTACTGCATACGATTTATTGAATAAAAAATTGCCAGAAATGAAATGGGCTATACTTGGTATACTGCCTGAAGGACTCACCATATTAGGTGGAAAACCAAAAACTGGAAAAAGCTGGATGGCACTTTCAATAGCAATAGCCATAGCAAGAGGAATGAAAGCATTGGGTAAAATGCTAACCAAGATGGGAGATGTTCTATATTTAGCATTAGAGGATGGTCTAAGAAGATTAAAAGATCGCATTGATAGACTCCTACCCATAGAAAATTTCAGTTATGTATCAAATGAAGACGGCAGGGGTATAACTATAAAAAGTGGCTGTATTCCTGAAGGTCCAAGAAACCTCCATATATTCACAGAATGGCCAAGAATCGGACAGGGTGGAATCGAGCTAATGGAGAAGTTTTTAGATAATCACCCCAATACTCGACTAATAGTTATAGATATTCTACTTAAAATAATGCCAATTAAGGGTAGAAAATCCAATTATGAAGAAGACTATTTTTCCATAGAAGAACTTAAGAAATTATCTCAAAGAAGAAATGTAGCAATCTTAGGACTTGCCCATATTAGAAAAGCACCGTCAGATGATCCTTATGAATTGATAAATGCGACTTTAGGACTTGTTGGGAGCGCAGATGGCGTGATGGTAATCATGCGTCAGAGAAAAAGCAACTCTGCTAGCTTATTCGTTGGAGGCAGAGATATTGAAGAAGAAACCGAGTATGCAATTGAATGGGGAAAGGAATCAGCTACATGGACTATTGTTAGTGAAAACGCGAAAGAATATTTCATGAGCAAAGCCAGAAAAGAAATTTACGATTTCTTAAAAGCAAAAGGGCCATCATCACCTAAAGAAATTGCAGAGACTCTTGGTAAAAACCAAAGTACTACTCAAGGGAATCTTAGCCATATGTTGAAAGATGATGAGATAAAAACCAATGGTAATGGGAAATATTATGTAGAATAAACTAATATTCATAAAGCTCATAAAGTCTATAAAGATCATAAATATCATAAATCCTTAAAGTCTTTATAGACTTTATGCAATTTATAGTCTTTATGCTCTTTATGCTATTTATAGATTTTTTATTTTTATTTTTTTAAGGAAGAATAATTGAAATGCTCCCCTTATTAGACTAGCCTCTGATATATGGTTTATATATTTTTGATATAAAGAAGTGGTTAATATGACGTTTAAAACTAAATATCCCTGGCCAGAGATTAAAACTAAATATGTCGAGGGTATCCGTCAGGATGATGGAAGCCTTATATATCCCACCTTAGATGAACTTGCTGATGAATATGGCTGCTGTATTTCTACTACCCTTCGCAGATCCGCCCTTGGTAAATGGCAAACAGAAAGATTGATGTTTTTAAATAAGCTTGAGCAGGCAAGACAGGAGAATAGGGTTGCTTTTCTAGCAAGCCAAAGTGCAGAGTTTGATAGAAATGTATTAGAGTTAACACTTGCAGGGATTATTGAAATAACAAAGCACTTTGAGGCTT
>JAMCQQ010000196.1 GCA_023379515.1 Actinomycetota bacterium | reverse complement strand
GTATAAAAACTAGATTAAAAGAAATTGCTCATGTTAGAGATAATTGACGAGGAATAAATATTATATTTATTGCCGTAAGCTTCATTAAATTTTAATAAAATTTCATTATTGTCTATCATATTTAGCTCTTGAGTTTGATTTTTAATAATTTATTGACATTATTTACAATATCAAGTTCAGTTAATTTAAACTTTCTATATAAATCTTCAAGGCTACCTGAGCAACCAAAGGAATTAATTATTCCCATTCTTAAAAGTTTGGCAGCCTTACCCTTTTCAGCAATTAGTTCAGCCACGCTACTGCCGAGACCACCAATTATGCTGTGATTTTCAATAGTCAAAACATAACCTGTTTCCCTCGCTGAATTTATAATTAGATCATTATCCAGAGGTTTAATTGTTGGCATATGAATTACTTTTGCCTTAATTCCCATTTTTTTTAAAAGTTCTTTGGCCTTTAAGCATTTTTCGCTCATTATTCCGGTGCCAATCAATGTTATATCATGTCCATCAGATAAAATAATGCCCTTACCTAATTTAAACTTATAATCTTTTTCAAAAATTACATATTGATTATCATTCCGGGCTATCCTTATATATACTGGCCCATCAATTTTTGAAATTTCAATTATAACTGATGCTACTTCTATAGAATCAGCAGGATCTATTATTGTAAAATTAGGAAGACTTCTAAAAACTGCCATATCATCAATTGACTGGTGAGTGGCACCAGTATTGGAAGTTGTTATTCCACAATAACATCCACAAATTTTCACATTGAAGTTTGAATAAGAAATTGATACAAATATTTGATCATGTGCTCTCCTGGAAACAAACGCAGCAAAGTTATTAATATAAGGGATTAAACCCACTTCAGCTAAACCTGCAGCTGTACTAACCGTATTCTGCTCGGCTACACCCATTTGAATGAACCTATCCGGGTATTTATCTTTAAAATAATCAGCTTTTGTGGCATGAGCAACATCACTATCAATTACCACAACATCTTCATTGATACTCCCCAAAATAACCAACGCTTTTCCATATGATTCTCTGATACTTTGAAATTTATTTTTCATTTTAATCTAGTTTTTATACAACTCCAGTTCTTTTATTGCTTTTTTATATATTTCTTCGGTGATTTTAGCAGAATGCCAAGTATAATCATTTTCCATAAAAGAAATCCCCTTTCCCTTAATAGTACGTGCGATTATCATAGTAGGTTTCTTCTTTACCTGTTTTGCTTTATTTAAAGACTTCAATATCTCATCAATCGAGTGGCCATCTATTTCAATAACATTCCAATTGAAAGCCTCCCATTTTTTGCTAACAGGTTCAATCGACATTATTTCATTATTAAATCCACATACTTGCAGCTTATTATAGTCAACAAAAACACAAAGATTACCCAAATGATAATGAGATGCAGCCATTGCAGCTTCCCAGATTTGCCCTTCTTGCATTTCACCACAACCAATAACAACATAAATTCTAAAACTTAATTTTTTTAATTTTGACCCAAGAGCCATGCCAACTCCTACGGAAAGACCCTGTCCTAACGAACCCGTTGAAACGTCAACACCTGGAATTTTATTCCTGTCGGTATGCTCCTGTAAGATTCCATCACATTTAATAAAGGAGTTAAAAAGAATCTCTTTATTAAAAAAACCTCTTTCTGCTAAAACACTGTATAATGCTGCCGCACTATGACCTTTTGAAAGTATAAATCTATCCCTATTTTTAAATCTTGGATTTTCGGGGCATATATCTAATTCATTAAAATATAATACAGTTAAGATATCGGCACAGGAGAGAGAACCACCAATATGACCTAAGCCAGAATTATACATCATTTTAATAATGTTTTTCCTAACATCATTTGCTTTTTTTTTTAACTCTTCAATATTATTAATTTTCTTTTTCATTTAATTTTCATACTATTTATTTCACTTATTATCTTTTTTTCATCAGGTATTATAAATTTTTCCATAACAGGCGAAAAAGGTACTGGAGTATTTTTTGATCCTAATATTTTTATTGGTGAATCCAAAAAATCAAAAGTCCTCTCGTATATCACAGAAGCAATCTCGGCACCTACACCGCATCTTCTAACTGCTTCATGGCATACTAAAACATTACCGGTTTTTTTTACTGACATGACTATTGTTTCAATATCTATTGGTACCAAACTCTGCAAATCAATAACTTCGATGCTAGGCCTACCTTCAAAATAATTGGCTGCAGCTAATGCAGATTTTACGGTTTTTCCATAGGTAATTATTGTTAATTGATTACCTTCCTTTACAATATTTGCTTTACCCAATGGAATAATGTACTCTTCCACCGGAACTTCTCCGATATCGTTATAAAGCATTTTATTTTCTATAAATATCACAGGATTATTATCTCTAATTGCTGCCTTCAATAGTCCTTTGGCATTATATGGAGTAGATGGAACTACAACTAAAAGTCCAGGTGTATGTACAAACCAAGTTTCTAAACTCTGAGAGTGTTGGGCGGCTGCTGATTTCCCGGCACCTTCAGGTGTTCTGATAGTCAATGGGACTTTGACCTGTCCACCGGACATATATCTTATTTTTGCAACTTGATTAACAATTTGATCCATAGCTATAGTTACGAAATCCATAAACATAATTTCTGCAACAGGTCTAAGACCATTGACTGCGGCTCCCAATGCTGCACCTATAATTGCCGATTCAGATATTGGTGTATCAAAAATCCTATCCTCATACTTTTTAAATAAACCTTCTGTAACCTTATTCGTACCACCATAAAAACCTATATCCTCGCCAATCAAAAAAACATCTATACCCCTCTGCAACTCCTCATCCAGGGCCTCTCTAATTGCTTCTTTAAAGGAGATCTTTTTTAAAGACATTCTTGCTCAAATCCTTCTGTATAAACATCATTTAATGCATCGCTATCTTTTGGAAAATCTGATTCTTTTGCAAAATTTGCTGCATCTTTTATTTCATTGTCTATGTTTAATTCAATATGTTTATACTCGTTGTAATTAATTATTCCCATTTCTATTAAATAATTTTTATAATTCAAAATCGGATCCATTTTCTCCCAAACTTCTTTTTCATGTTTATCTTTATATAATGCAGGGTCTCCGATATAATGACCATATTTCCTATATGTTCTACATTCAACAAGCGATGGACCCTTTCCATTACGTGCGAAACTAATTACTTTTTCTGCTTCCTGGCATACTTTCAGTACATCGTTGCCATTAATAGTATTCCCATAAATATTGTAGGCAACTTTTCTCATTGATATATTCTTTATGTTCTGATGATATTTCTGGGGAGTAGACATTGCGTATAAATTATTTTCACAGACAAATATAACTGGTAATTTCCATATTGAAGCTAAATTTAATGCTTCATGAAATGAACCTTGGTTGGAAGCACCATCGCCGAAGAAACAAACAACAACATCCGAACATTCTTTTAATTTTATTGATAACCCAATCCCAGCAGCAATAGGTATTCCGCCACCAACAATGCCGTTTGCACCTATAATTCTAATATTAAAATCTGCAATGTGCATTGAGCCACCCTTCCCTTTACAAAACCCGTTGACCTTGCCATAAATTTCTGACATCATCCTATTGATATCTGCACCTTTAGCTATGACATGTCCATGTCCCCTGTGAGTGCTTGTTATGAAATCGGTTTTTTTAAGCATAATACAAAATCCTGCAGCTATAGCTTCCTGGCCAATATATGAATGAAGAAAACCTGGAATTTCTCCCTGCATGTAGCGGTCTTTCACATATTCTTCAAAAAATCTAATCTTTAACATTATCTTCAATAGTTCAATTTTTTTTTCTTTTGATAATTCCATTATTTTAAGACCTCGCCCATATAACATCATAACTGGTATGAAAACAATTTAATTTAATCCTTTTATTACTTTTTGTTAATCCAAGAATGCTTTTCATCTTCAAAGAGCTTGTATTCCCTCTTTTCTCCACCTAAAATCCAGAAGTAATAAACCTTATAACCAGGACAACCGACTACCGGGTGATAGCCTCTTGGAATTATTACACTATCATAATCCTTAATAGTATAGGTTTCATCGATACCTCCATCTTCGGTATAGATTTTCTGTATTGCAAAACCTTGAGAAGGATACATTCTAAAAAGATAAATTTCTTCAAACTTCGATTCTATCGGGAGCATATCCCTATCATGTTTATGAGGTGGAAAACTTGACCAATTTCCATTCTTGCTTATTGTTTCACCGATAATAAATTTATCAACATCATGGATATCATAAATAATATCTTTAACAAACCTTTTATAATTGTCTTTCCCTACTTCCCTGGTTCTCACATTTTCAGGCTTTACCAGGAACGGAACTTTTTTCTTATCAGATTTTGCATAACATATGCCAGCTTCAATATTTTCTAAGGCTTTTATAGAGAATTTCTCACCTGAAGGAATATAAACAGCAGTAGCATTTTCTTCAAATATATCATCTCTCCAACCTATATTCTCATACTTTACATTTTCCAATTCTATCGAACATATATTTGAAGAAAATGCTACTGCTGTTTCGATACCATTTTTAATTGAACTAAAACTATTTCCTTTCTCCAACTTTAAAATATCCAGTCCAATATATTTCAAATCAGAACTGCCATTAGACGATACTATATTTACAATACCTTCCCTGGAAACATAATTACTGCTTTTAACCAATAAATTCATTAAGTATACCTCCTATCAGAAATCTTATCTTTTTAAAAACATATATCTTTATATAATTCAGGCCTTCTTCTGCTATAGAAATCTTCCCAATCAAAATCATTTTTCCTGTAATATTTGACATAATCCATATCTATTTCCCTGGTAATATATTTCTCATTTTCTCCTTTCTTTGAAATAATATCCCCATCCGGATTTACAACTATGCTTTCTTTGGGATGAGAAAATAAAATATAAATTCTATTTTCATAAGCCCGTATTCTCATTAAAATATCATTTTTTTCACCATATTCTCCAGCTGAAGGATTCAATATAAGTTCTGCACCTCTTAATGACAAAACTCTGGACACCTCACCAATTTGTCTATCGAAGCAAATCATTATTCCAACTTTTATGTCTTTTATAGTAAAAATTTTAAATTCATTTCCACTGGATAAATAATTTGCTTCAGATTTGCATAGATGAATTTTTCTATATATTCCTAAAATTTCTCCATTTTTACTAACTAAAACAGTAGAGTTATATAATCTGTTATTTTTATTTTCAATTAAAGGTAATAATATATTTGAATTCATTTTATTTGCAGCTTCGCACACATAATTTATAATTTTATTTTCCTTATTAATCACTATCGAGACATTAGATATTTTTTCCTGTGACACTTCTTTACCTGTTGTTATAAAACCTTGCAGAAAATATTCTGGAAAGCAAATGATATCAATATTTTCATCCTTTAATTCATCTAAAATGTTTTTAAAAAAAGAAAAATGGTATCG
>JAMCQQ010000195.1 GCA_023379515.1 Actinomycetota bacterium | reverse complement strand
CATCAACATCAAAACCCCCAATCATCCCAAGATTGGGAAATTTCTTCCTCATTTCCAGCAGATCATTACCTGCCTGCTGCTCAAAAGGGTACATAATTGTTATTCCTGCTTCCAAAAATAATGGAATTAAGTCATTTACATTACCGTCAGTATCAACCAAAAAATGCTTCATACCTTTTGATTTTAAGAAACTGATAATTCTTCTATATCTGGGTGTCATAAATTGTCTGAAGACAGCCGGACTTATAAATGAACCCTGCCTCCCGGCCATGTCTTCCCAAAAGGCTGCGAAATCAAAATTTATTTTAGGGAGCAATTCTTCTGCCATAGCTAACCATAAATTACATAAATGGTCGAGAATACTATTTAGTAATTCAGGATTATCATAATAAAGCAGGAAAAGATTTTCCTCACCTATCAGAAATCTGATTGAGCCAAAAAACCCAGTGGGAGCATCAAATATACCAAGAGGTGATTTGATATTTTTGGATTCTTCAATAAATTCCGAATAATTCCCTGAAAATCTTTTACCTATACTATCAAAATTGAATCTTTCTTCTTTCATTTTTTCCCAATCATTTTCAGATTTAACCGGCCATTCCATAAAAAAAGGCATGCTTGAATCATCTTTTAAATTTTTCTTCCGAATACCATCAACATCATAAAAATCAATATATTTATCATCTTCATAAATTACTTTTTTCTCAAATATGGGAAATATCCAATAATTATAAGGCAGGAGCGTGAAACCTTCGTCAAAATTAAAATAATGACTCACATCATAATCTTTTACGGGTATTTCACCACCCCAGCTTGGTGACCCGGCAGCTACAGCATTACCCGGTATTGCCTGTCCATATTTAAGTTCAGTCGGAAAACCTTTTGTCTTATGAAGACCTTCTTTATACCATCTATTAATAGTGCCGCCCCAATAGCCAAATTCCCACTTAAGAGTTCTCTCACAAGGTGAGAAACCCATTATTTTTAAAAATAATTCTCTTGATGTATCCATTAAATTTAGATTTTTTAGATTATTAAATTATGATATTTTATAAAAAGTATTAATTTCCTGGATTATCTTTTTTTCATCCGGTATTACATAATTTTCCAGTACCGGAGAAAAAGGTATTGGGGTATTTTTAGAACCCAATATTCTTATCGGTGAATCCAAATAATCAAATGCCTTTTCATATATAATTGAGGCAATTTCCGATCCAAAGCCGCAGCGTCTTACAGCTTCATGGCATATCAGAACATTTCCAGTTTTTTTAACAGAATTTATTATTGTTTCAGTATCCATTGGAACAAGAGATTGTAAATCTATCACCTCTATACTAATCTTGTTTTTTAGAGAATCTGATGCTGCAAGAGCAAATTTTACTGTTTTACCATAAGCTATTATCGTCAGCTCATTTCCATCTCTTAAAATATCAGCTTTACCTAATGGTATTAAATATTCTTCTTCAGGTATCTCTCCGATATCGTTATATAGCAGCTTATTTTCTATAAATATTACCGGATTGTTGTCTCTGATAGATGATTTCAGCAAACCTTTTGCATTATATGGATTAGATGGTACAACTACTAAAAGGCCGGGAGTATGTACTATCCATGCTTCAAGTGACTGTGAGTGCTGAGCGGCAGCCGACCTCCCTGCTCCTTCGGGAGTCCTGATGGTTAGGGGAATTTCAGCCTGACCACCTGACATATATCTTATTTTAGCAACCTGATTTGCTATCTGGTCCATTGCAACAGCTACAAAGTCCATAAAACTGAGTTCTGCTACAGGTCTGAAGCCAGTTATTGCTGCACCCAGTGCCGCTCCTATAATAGCTGATTCTGAAATTGGTGTGTCTAAAACCCGGTTTTTGTATCTATTAAATAAACCTTCTGTAACTTTATTGGTTCCGCCATAAAAACCGATATCTTCACCTATTAAAAAAACACCAGGATCTCTTTTCATTTCTTCATCCAAGGCTTCTCTAACTGCTTCTCTAAACGTAATTTTTTTTAAAGACATAATTTCTCCAGCTCTCCGGTATATAAATCTTTTAATGCATCGTCAGGTTCGGGAAAACTTGCATTTTTTGCATATTCTACTGCCTCAATGATTTCTTTTTCCACTTCTTTTTCAATAGAATTTATCTCATTTTCAGTTAATACCTTATTATCCATGAGATAAGTCTTATAATTTAATATAGGATCGAGTTTGTTCCAATATTCTTTTTCATCTTTATCTACATATAAACAAGCATCTCCAATATAATGGCCATACTTCCTATAGGTTTGGCATTCAACCAGGCATGGTCCTTTGCCTTCACGTGCCATACTGACAACCTTTGCTGCTTCATCAAAAACTTCCAATACATTATTGCCATTAATAGTCTTGCCATAAATATTATAAGCTTCCTTCCTTAACGAAATATTTTTTATGTTTTGATGAAGTTTTTGTGGAGTAGAGAGTGCATATAAATTATTTTCGCAAACAAAAATTACCGGCAGTTTCCATACCGAAGCAAGATTTAAAGCCTCATGGAAAGAACCCTGGTTTGATGCTCCGTCACCGAAAAAACATACAACAACATCAGCAGTGTTTTTCATCTTTATCGAAAGGCCAATGCCATTCGAAATAGGTATTCCGCCTCCTACTATTCCATTTGCACCAATGATTCTCAAATTAAAATCGGCTATATGCATGGAGCCGCCCTTACCTTTACATAGCCCACTTGCCTTCCCATAAATTTCAGCCATCATTTTTTTAACATCGGCGCCTTTAGCAATTACGTGGCCATGTCCTCTATGGGTGCTGGTTATATAATCAGATTTATTTAAAGCTGAACAAAATCCAGCCGCAATAGCCTCCTGACCGGCATAGGAATGTAAAAATCCCGGAATTTCACCGTTCAAATACTTCTGGCCGGCATACTGCTCAAAAAATCTTATTTTCAGCATTATTTTAAGCAATTCTATTTTTTTATTTTTTGTTAATTTCAATTTTAACCAATACTTTCCATCTGAATGCAAATTTTTAAAATTTAAATATCAATATTGTCCACTTTCAGAAACCAAAATAACCTATGTCTGATCATATAAATTATTTTC
>JAMCQQ010000194.1 GCA_023379515.1 Actinomycetota bacterium | reverse complement strand
AGCACAATTCATGAAATTACAGGAATGCAGTGAGACGAAAGCTCTGGAAAAATTCAGCGACCTTATAACAATAAAAAAATACGGACGAGTCAGGTTCATAAGGGAAAAACCTGCCCAGAAAGATATCGAGCTTGCCAAAAAAGGTATGGAAGAAGTAAAACAGATGCTTGCATCAGGACAATACGGCCTTGTTATTTTGGATGAAATAAATATAGCAGAGTTTTTCAAGCTTATCAGTATTGATGAGATCATTAATCTTATTGATACCAAACCTAAGCATGTTGAGCTTGTCCTGACCGGCAGGAAAGCTGACCCAAGAATTATTGAAAAAGCGGACCTGGTTACGGAAATGCGTGAGATCAAACACTATTATGCCAGCGGTATCCGGGCAAGAAAGGGTATAGAAAATTAAAAATATCAAATGTATTTAAGAATAGATCTTTGAATATATTCGAAATATATTAACATGCCTTGTGTCAATATATTCTTAATTTATACTAATCCTGGAATCATTTAGAGAATAAACAAACATCACAATAAGACATTCTTACCAATAAATAGCAATCTGCAAGTATAATCTTTAAAAATTAAAAAAAATATGACTAAAATCTTGACAAAATTATTTGTTTCTATTAAAGTTAGGTTAGCCTAATATTATTTAAGTTAGCTAAGTTATCTTAATTAAAAGAAAAATGAAAAATAAACCAAGACTTAGAGGAGGAGAATAAATAATGATTTCAAGTTTTTTAATTGCATTAAGAGAAGGCATGGAGGCCTTTTTGATTGTAGGAATTATAATAAGTTACCTATACAGAATAAAAGAAAAAAAATACATAAAGCATGTGGTTTTTGGAACTTTGACGGCAATAATTATAAGTATTGTGCTTGCATTTATTTTAGAGGCAACTTTGGGCAAGCTTGAAGGAAGACCTGAGCAAATTTTTGAAGGCTCTGCAATGTTTTTAGCTGTAGCCGTATTAACCTATATGATATTCTGGATGAATAAGCAAGCAAGCAGCATCAGAAGTGATCTGGAAATATCTGTGGATAAAGCCGTAGGCAAACAAAGAATTTTCAGCATATTCTTTTTAGGCTTTATATCAGTGCTGCGCGAGGGTCTGGAAACTGTTTTATTTTTTAGAGCAATAAGAGCCCAATCCAGTTCCAGGGAGTTATTAATTGGTGGTATTTTGGGAATTATCGTATCTATAGTTATAGCAGTTATTTTCTTCATATCTACTGTAAAAATAAAAATAAGTACATTCTTCAAGCTAACAGGAATATTAATAATATTAATATCAGCAGGGTTAATTGCAGGTGGCATACATGAATTCCAGGAAGCCGGAATCCTGCCGGCATTTAAAGACCATATTTATGATATAAATAATATAATAAGCGGTCAAAGTGTTTTGGGAAATATATTAAAATCAGTTTTAGGGTATAATCCTTCACCATCGCTGCTGGAAACAATTGTATATTTGGTCTATATAATCTTGATGATATTTCTGATAAGAAGATTCTTTATGTCAAAAAAGTCCGATAATCCTCATTAAACATCCTGGTGGTTTTATATATGGAAATATTAAAAGTTTTTAAAAAATTCATCAGAAAAAAATCTGGAGCAAAATCCTCATGCCATGGCGGGTCAATTGGGGGGGATACAAGTTTCTTTGATAAAATTGCTATAGTGGGAAGTCCAAATGTTGGTAAGAGCGTAATTTTTAACATATTGACAGGCAGTTATGCTACAGTATCCAACTATCCAGGAACTACAGTTGAGGTATTCAGAGGTAAGGGAAAATTTGGTACAAAGGAATATCAGATAATTGATACTCCCGGTATGTATTCCCTCTTGCCTATAACCGAAGAAGAAAAAGTTGCAAGAACCATAATCCTTGAAGAAAAGCCTAAAATTGTTATTCAGGTAATAGATGCCAAGAATTTGGAATCGATGCTTCCATTCACGATGCAATTGATTGATGCAGGCTTGCCCCTAATAGTAAATCTTAATATTATGGACGAGGCCGAAAATCTTGGCTTATCAATAGATATAGAGAAACTGCAGAATAATCTTGGGGTACCTGTTGTTGAAACCACTGCTGTCTCAGGTAAGAATATCGCCAAGCTAAGAGAAATAATAGAATCCTATCGGAAGAAAGAATCAGACAACTCTGCAAATTATTATTCTTACAATGATGTTGTAGATAAAGCTTTAAAAGAAATCACCGGTTTACTTGAATATGAATACCGTCTGTCAAAACATTCAATCGCAATGCTCCTTCTCCTGGAAGATGAAGAAGTTTCAAAAGTGGTGTCATCGAAAGAAAAGAATTATTCGATAATAAAAGCAATAATTAGTGAGACAAAAAATAAGCACAGTCAGCCTATGAATTATGTAATATCCTTGGAGAGACAAAAAATTGCTACTGATATCAGCAATCAGGTTATTACAAAAAATAAAGAGGTTAAATTAACTTTAAGGGACAGGCTCAGCAGAGCAACCATGAATCCATGGATGGGATTTCCAATTTTTTTTATTATTATATTTGCTCTTTATGAGTTTGTAGGTGTTTTTGGTGCCCAGACTGCGGTAAATTTTCTGGAAGGAACCTTATTTGGCAATTATATCAATCCGGCGGTTAACAATTGGGTTTCTTCAGTCATCCCCTGGAAGATCCTGCAGGATCTGATTGCTAATGATTATGGAATAATTACTTTAGGTGTCAGGTATTCTATAGCATTAATCTTACCTATAGTTACTACCTTTTTCCTGGCTTTTTCAATTATTGAGGATACCGGTTACCTTCCAAGACTTGCAATGCTTGTTGACAGAGCTTTTAAAAAAATAGGATTAAATGGCAGGGCAGTTATTCCAATAATTCTGGGTTTCGGCTGTGACACCATGGCTGTCGTAGTCACAAGAACTCTGGAGACAAAAAGAGAGAAAATCATTTCCTCATTCCTGCTGGCACTTGCTATTCCATGTTCTGCCCAACTTGGTGTAATGCTTGCGCTCCTGTCCGGAAATTTTAAAGCGTTTGGTATCTGGATTTTGGTTATGATATCAGTCTTTCTGCTTGTCGGTTACCTGGCGGCTAAGATACTGCCTGGAGAAAAACCCCTGTTTTACATGGTTGTACCGCCGCTCAGATGGCCCAGGATTTCGAATGTTCTTATTAAAACTTTTTCAAGAGTAAAATGGTATTTTAAAGAAATTTTTCCTCTCTTTATTGCAGCCAGTGTGGTTATCTGGATTGGGAAAATAACAAGAATTTTTGATTTTCTCATAAAAATTCTGGAATTTCCGGTAAGATGGATCGGACTCCCTCCCGAAGCTGCCAAAGCTTTTTTATTTGGATTTTTTAGAAGGGATTTCGGGGCTGCCGGTTTATATGATTTGAAAGCATCAGGTGTTCTTATTGGCATTCCTTTGGTTGTTGCAGTTGTAACAATGACATTATTTATACCCTGTATTGCTCAATTTTCCATTACTGCAAAAGAAAGAGGAATTAAAACAGCAATTGCAATGGGTGCTATTATTATTCCATTTGCTTTTATTGTTGGGGCGGTATTAAATATAATATTAAAAGTTTTAGGTGTCAGCATATGAAATGTTCACTATGCGGGTTGGAATTTGATGAGGAGAAAGCGCAGAATGCATGCAGCGGCTGCATGTTTTCCAAATCATGTGAGCTTGTCAGGTGTCCAAACTGCGGTTATGAGATGCCGATTGAACCCAGGTTTATAAAAAAGTTAAGGGAGAGGTTTAAAAAAGAAAAATGAAGCTATCAAATACGGAAGAAGAAATCCTGGAATCATTGTGGATAGACCAAATAGAAAAGAAGAAAGCTTTCTCAAATTTAAATGATCTGGCCAATACTGAAATTGAAACTTCAGCATTAGGTAACCTATCTAAAATTGGTTATACTTCAAATGAAGATAATAAGATAAAATTATTAGACAGCGGGAAGGAGTATGCTCAGAGTATCGTAAGGCGGCACAGGCTCGCCGAAAGGCTACTGGTTGATGTGCTTCAATTAAAAAAAGAATCCGTGCATAGTCCTTCATGTCAATTTGAACATATTCTTAATGAAGAAGTAGAGGAAAACATATGTATCCTGCTGGGACATCCGAAGATTTGTCCGCATGGAAAACCCATACCCCAGGGTAAATGCTGTATTCAATCCAAATGGCTGGTAGAATCAAGCATAAAACCTCTTTCAGCATTAAAACAAGGCCAAAGAGGAAAAGTTGTATATTTATATACCCTGGATGATAAGAAATTGCAAAAGATGATGGTTATGGGAGTATTGCCCGGCAGGGAAATAACTCTTTTGCATAGATTTCCATCATATGTTTTTCAAATTGGCTTTACCCAGATAGCGGTTGACAGTGAAATTGCAGATTCTATTTATGTGATACTGGAAAAAGAATCCTCTGAAAAGGTCAAGAAAAAAAACAAGTAATATAAATTTAAAGGTATAATATGGAAACTTTGTCACAATGCCTTGAGGACTATCTTGAGGCAATATATATAATAAATCTTAACAGGAAAGTTGTAAGGGTTAAGGAAGTAGCCGAGTTCCTTAACGTAAAAAATCCTTCGGTCGTTGATGCAGTTTCGAAACTTGCTGAAAAAGGATTTGTAACTCATGAGAAATACGGTTACTTAAATCTTACTGAAAAGGGTATGAAATCTGCAAAAGGTGTTTATAAAAAACATAGTGAGATATATAAGTTCTTGAACAAGGTACTTGGAATGAATGAAGATACTTCAGAAAAAGATGCCTGCGGTATCGAGCATTATATAAGCAGAAAAACCCTTGATAAGATTGTTAAACTTATGGAATTCCTGGAAACGAGTCCTGAAGGTTATCCTGAATGGCTCAAGAATTTCAATCATTTTATCGAGCATGGTAAAAGGCTTGAACAATGATAAAAATAAAATAGATAATTTACATACTTTTACATACTATTGTTAAGATTATTTTTTTAAATTTTTTAAATTTTTTTATAAAAAATTAATAGAGCTGAAAATTTTAACACTTAAGAAAAAGGTTATTCAATGTTTAATTTTGATGTTAGCATCGTATTATGGTCCATAGTAGTTTTGATTGCGGTA
>JAMCQQ010000193.1 GCA_023379515.1 Actinomycetota bacterium | reverse complement strand
CTGAATTTCACCAGGCAATAAAAGAGGTTCTTCCATCAATAGAGCCTTTGATTGAAGAAAACCAGGAAATAGAAAATATCGGAATACTTGAGAGGTTTGTGGAACCTGAAAGACAAATAATTTTCAGAGTTTCATGGGTGGATGATAATGATAAAACTCAGGTAAACAGGGGTTATAGAGTGCAGTTTAACAGCTCGATTGGTCCCTATAAGGGAGGACTGAGATTTCATCCTACCGTAAATATAGGAATAATGAAATTCCTTGCCCCGACTCCAATATCTCCGGCCGGAACATCAAGCTCGGCACCGATGTGTCTGTGCAGCTCTGTCATGAAGCTCTGACAAAATCTCATAACCTCGGCATCTGACTTACCCTTAGGATCAAAATCGCTTCCACCCTTGCCGCCGCCCATTGGCAGTCCGGTAAGCGAATTTTTAAGAATCTGTTCAAAAGCAAGGAATTTCATTATTCCTATATTTACAGTAGGATGAAATCTCAGTCCTCCCTTATAGGGATCATTATCATCCACCCATGAAACTCTGAAAATTATTTGTCTTTCAGGTTCCACAAACCTCTCAAGTATTCCGATATTTTCTATTTCCTGGTTTTCTTCAATCAAAGGCTCTATTGATGGAAGAACTTCTTTTATTGCCTGGTGAAATTCAGGCTCATTCGGGTTTCTTTTTATAACTTGTGAGATAACATCATTTATGTAGGTCATTAGTGCTTCCCCTCCCCCTATTCTTTAATTGATAAAATTCCGATAATTAAATTCCCCGGCGATACACATCTTTTTTCATAAATATTTTACTCCTGAAAAGCAAAAAGCCCTTTAAGACATAACAAACGTCTTAAAAAGGCTCCTTTACCTTAATATCTTTGGCTTCTTCGCCTACTGAATTAAAAAATGATATTAGCATCTTTTCTAAAAATGTCAAATTTTTCATAATACTTGTTACAGCCAATATCTTATACATCTATAATCTTATAGGATTTTATTTTCCGATTGCCTCCGGCAGCCCTGGAGGAATATAATACTTATCAAATGAGCTTTATTGTTGAAGTTGAAAACATATCAAAAAAATATGGCAACATAACTGCTGTAGACAACATATCCTTTAAAATAAAAGAAGGAGAATTCTTCTCGCTGCTTGGACCATCGGGTTGCGGGAAAACTACGATTTTAAGAATTATTGGAGGACTGGCCGAGCAGGATAGCGGTAATGTTATAATAGACGGTGCCGATATGAAAGAAATAGGATTTTTGTTTGGGCAGTACAAAAGACTTAAAAATGTTTATGAAGGAGTACTGACCGGAAAAGGAATAACATATGGCGGCAGTTTTGTAAGAACCGAAGCAACCGGATACGGTCTTGCATATTTTATGCAGGAAATGCTGGGATCAGAAAAAAAAGATTTTGCAGACAAGAAAGTTATTATATCAGGATCAGGTAACGTGGCGATTTATGCTGCTCAAAAAGTTCAGCAGCTTGGCGGCATAGTTGTGGCCATGAGTGACTCGAATGGTTATGTTTATAATCAAAACGGCATAGATATCGAAGAGATAAGAAAAGGCAAGGAAATCGAAAGAAAAAGGATAAGCCAGTGTTTTCTACCTGCATCCAATACAAAATATGTGGAAAATTGTTTCGATATCTGGTCTGTCAAATGCGACATAGCTCTGCCTTGCGCAACTGAAAATGAGATAGATAAAAAGGCTGCAGAAACTCTTGTTTCTAATGGTTGTATTGCTGTTGGTGAAGGTGCCAACATGCCCTGCACACCTGAGGCGATAGAAGTGTTTTTAGGAAATAAAGTGTTATATGCTCCGGCAAAAGCTGCCAATGCCGGCGGTGTAGCAACTTCAGGTCTTGAAATGTCACAGAATGTGATGAGAACTTTCTGGACATTTGAGGAAGTTGATTCAAAGCTAAAAACTATTATGCAAAGCATCTATAAGAAATCCAGTGAGGCAGCAGCAAGATATGGCCACAAAGGAAACTTGATGGTTGGCGCAAATATCGCAGGCTTTGAAAAAGTCGCACATGCTATGCTGGCGCAGGGAATAGTCTAATAGCTAAAAATCAAACTAATATATAAAAATACCGGTTTTGGAACTTAATCCAAATACTGGTATTTTTATATTATGTAAATAAAAACTACTTTACTGTTGAAATTTCTTCCCAGAATATTGTATAGGCTGATATTAAGTCTTCGGAAAAGTTAGGCTGCCAAACAAGTTTTGTCAGATCCTGGTCAGAAAATTCATAAGCAGCTTTATCTATCCCGGTTGCCTTATCAAGAGCGCCGGAAACAGTAGTTGTATAGCCTGATTCTGTAGTCAGAATTGCTGCAATATCCGGCCTTAACATGAAATCAATAAACTTATTTGCACCCGATGGATTGACTGCAGAGCTTGGAATCATGAAAGTATCTGTCCATCCAAAACCGCCGGTTTTTGGAAGTGCATATTTAAATTTCGGGTTGAACTGCATGAGCTTTCTTCCTCCTCCATCCCATATATGGTTCACCCACACTTCCTCATTTTTCAGCAGGTCCAGAATTTCTGCTCCGGTATCATAAAACTTCAGCACGTTTTCCTTAAGCTCAATTGCTTTTGGCTTTACTTTTTCGAGAGTATTTTTTGTATCTGTCAAAAGATTTTCTCTTGGTATACCCATTACATCCAGACAAATCATCAATGACTCAGGAGCATTTTTTGAAGAAACTCGCCCTTTCAGGGCGCTGTCAAATAGTACATCCCAGCCTATACCTTCAGTGCCTCCGGTATATTTTTCGGTATTAACCACAAGTCCGCTGGTACCGAAGACAAATGGTACCACGTATACATCTCCGGAGCCCATTTTTTTACCATCCCATCTTGTCCAGGGCTGTTCTCTTAAAGCTTTTGCCACTTTTTCATAATTGGTGATATTATTCAGGTTCAGAGGCTGTGCAAGGCCTTCTTGATAAAACCTGTTAACCTGGTTTTGCGTTGGCATCACTATGTCGGCTTTTCCTCCACCTTTTAGCAGGGTCAGCATCATGTCATTATCCGTAGCAAGCGTTATGTTTAACTTTAGTCCTGTTTCTTTTTCAAATATCTTTGCGGCTGTCTCCGGAAGGTATCCTTCCCACACATAGACGTTAAGTTCTTTTGTAGTTGGCGTTTTTTCACATCCCCC
>JAMCQQ010000192.1 GCA_023379515.1 Actinomycetota bacterium | reverse complement strand
GTATTATTGCCTTTTATGTCCATAATGATTGCAGAGGCAGTAATTATTATACGCCAGTTCCTAAAAGTGCTCTTCTTAAAATATTTATTTTTGGTTATTCTTTTTCTTGCCGGACTGTTACAAGTATTTGAAACATACAGCTGGCTTCCGATCAGAATCAGCAGTGATCCAAGAATAGAATCTTCAAAATGGATGGAAAGTAATATTCAGAAAAAAACCTTAATCGGACTTGAAAATATTCCGATTTATCAGATGCTTCCTGATTTAACTGTAAAGGAGTTCTACTTAGGGCAATACGACAAAAACTATTCCAGCAATTTTAGATACAATATCGTTTCCAGCACGAGCACAGATTTACCGGATATTGTTATCATCTCTAATGACCAGTTGGAACTTCAGTTTGCAAATCAATCAGACAAAAAGAAATTGGCAAAAAGGCTCATTAACGAAAAGTATAAAGCAGCTGCCATATTCACACCGGATTTCTTCTTATTTAAAAAAATAAATAATGAATTTGATTTTTATATTTCCGGACTTGTATTTACTCCAAATACTATAACAGTGTACAGAAAAAATTAGTCTATGGGTTACAAAAAAGATGTTTTTAAAAGTGTAGGTTGGATCGGAACTTTCCGCTTTTTTCTTCGGGCAGGATCGATTCTAAGAACGTCATTTTTAGCAAGGTTATTAACTCCCGCCCAGTTTGGACTTATTGGGATTGCAACTCTTGTTTTGTCTCTGATTGAGATTTTCACCGAGACAGGAATTAATGTTTTTCTTGTCCAAAAAAGCAATAAAATTGAAGAATATGTCAATACCGCCTGGATTGTGTCAATATTCAGAGGATTTATTATTGGATTATTAATAATAATAGGTGCAAACTTTATTTCGGTTTTCTTTAATTCCCCCTCAGTTTATAAATTATTAATCTTAATAAGCTTTGTTCCTATGATAAGAGGTTTTGTAAACCCTTCTGTGGTGCAATTTCAAAAAGATCTAAGATTTGACAGGGAATTTTATTTCCGGTCGTTTTTATTTTTAGTAGAATCTATTGTTGCTGTTTCCTATGCTTTTGTGTATAAAACACCGGACAGTATTGTTATTGGACTTTTGGTCAGCGCAGTCTTTGAAGTAATTCTTTCATTTGCTTTACTTAAGCCCATTCCATCTCCAGCTCTTAAAATAAATAAGCTTAAAGCCATTTTATCAAGCGGAAAATATATAACAGCTGCAGGTATTTTTAACTACTTATTTCAAAACCTGGATAACATTATTGTCGGAAAAACAATGGGAACGGTTTCATTAGGTTTTTACAGCGTTGCTTATAAGATTTCCATAATTCCAATTACTGAGATTTCTGACAGTATCTCTAAAGTTACTTTCCCTGTTTACGCGAAAATTAGTGGGGATTTGGTGCGTCTAAGAAAGGCTTTTATTAAAACAACTATGGTAATATCGCTTTTTTGCATTTCTTTTGGAATTGTCCTTTTGTTTTTTACAAAGGAGCTAGTGCTAATAGTGTTAGGTTCTCAATGGTTAGAAGCAGTTCCGGTTATAAAAGCATTAACAGTTTTTGGAGTTGTCAGGGGAATTTCCGGATCATCCTCGGCTCTTTTTCTTGCGATTGAAAAGCAAAAATATGTTATGTGGGTAACATTAATAAGTGTTCTGGGTCTTTTTCTGACAATTTTTCCTTTAGTTAAATCCTTTGGTCTAGTAGGAGCAGCAATTTCAGCAACAATCGGTTCAATTGCTGCAATACCCTTAATCATTTATTTCATTATAAAAACATTTAGCTCATCCGAGGAAAAATCAGTTGATTCCTCAGTTTACACCGAAGAATATTATTTATCTGACTGCACAGGTTTTGAGGAATTTAAAAAAACATGCGGAAGCGAGCTTGAACCACGATTTAAAGAGCTGATTAAGTATTTTGAGATAAAAAAGGGTGCAAGCGTTCTTGATATTGGATGCGGAAGAGGGGAAATGGCCCTCTTTGCCGCAAAAAATGGGGCAAACGTCATCGGCATAGATTATTCAAAAGCTGCCATTAAGCTTGCAAATCAACTGAAGAAGAAACAGTCGGATGAAATACAAAATAAAATGCAGTTTATACTAATGGATTCAAAACAGCTCAAATTTAAAGATTCAACTTTTGATATGGTAATTCTGACTGATGTTGTTGAACATCTTTATCCGAATGAACTCGATAAGCTTTTTAAAGAGATGAAAAGAGTTTTGAAGAACAAAGGAAAAATAGTGATTCATACTGCCCCGAACAAATTATTCAATAACTTCTTTTATAAAGCCTATTCTTATCCTGTCAGTACGGTTATTGTTTGGATCTGGAACTTAATTGCAATAAAAAAATACCCTAATATTCAAAAACCAAAGGAATTAAGAACTGAATCTCATAAAATAATGCATATCAATGAAGCAACTTATTTTTCTTTAAGAAGTATTCTGAGAAAAAAAAAATTCAGGGGTTCTATTGTAAGTACAAATATAACTTCTAAAAAAACTGAAATTGGCATCAAGGATAAAATATTTAATTTTGCGGTTTATTTACATCCAATGTCCAAAAGATTTCCTTTTAATATTTTATCCGGCGGAGATTTTGTGGTTATTGCCGAAAATATAAAATGAAAATTGCAGTTTTCCATGAATTAAATAGGGGGGGAGCTCTCAGGGTTGCATTAGAACAGGCAAAAGGATTGTGTAAGAACAATCAGGTTGATTTATATTACGTTGGTGATAAGAAAGATAATGATCAGCAAGAATTTTTAAAAAACATTTCTTTTTACAGCTTTAAGGAGAAAGAATGGTTTGGTGGATCTCCAAGAATAAGAATTTACAAAGATTCTTTGGAGTTATTAAAATTGTACCTTCTGCATAAGAAAATTGCTGAAGAAATTAACAGTAAAAACTATGATGTCATTTTGGTTCATCCTTCAAAATTTACCCAGGCACCTTTCATAATGCGTTTTTTGAATTCTCGGATAGCATATTATTGCCATGAGCCTTTAAGAATAGTATATGATTCAAATTTAAAAGTGCCGCATGGCGTTTCTTCGACTAAAAGAAATTATGAAAAAGCAAACAGACTATTGAGAAAAGTTATTGACCAGAAGAATATAAGCTATGCTGATCTCATAATCGCAAATTCAAATTTTTGCAGAGAATGGATGAGAAGGTCTTATGGATTTGAGGGTATTACGGTTTGTTACCCTGGTATAGACGTAAAAAAATTTAATAAACTTAAGGTTAAAAAAAAGTACGATATCTTGTTTTTGGGAACTGAGGATGAAATTGACGGCTTTGGGCTTCTTTCGGGACTTTCTAAAGATATAAAGTCAAAAATAATCAGCAGAAATAAAAAAGGAGAGGGGATTAGCGATGAGGAACTTGTTAAGACTATCAACCAATCAAGAATTATTTTATGCTTGAGCAAAAATGAGCCATTAGGGCTCATCCCGTTAGAGGCAATGGCTTGTGCAGTTCCTGTTATTGCTGTTAATGAAGGAGGATATAAAGAAACTATTTTAGATGGAAAAACAGGATTTCTTATCAAAAGAAACCCGGAAGAACTTGGAAAAAAAATAGAACTACTTTTGGATGATAGTTCTTTGGCAAAAAAAATCAGTAAAAACGGCAGGGAGCATATACTTAAAAACTGGCAATGGGATAAAAGTATTAAAGAGCTAGAGAAAGCTCTTCGTCAATTATTAGATGGATAAAGATATTGCAGTAATTATTCCCTCATATAATGAGGAAAAAAATATTAAATTATTGGTTAAAAAAATAACCTCTAATCTTCGTAATGCAAAGATTTTCATCGTAGACGATTCTTCTTTTGAAGAAAATCAAAAACTGAAAAAGATTCTTAGGGGAAGAAAAAATATTACCTTAATATCGAGATTAAGAAAATTAGGCAGAGGTACTGCAGTATTAAGAGGGCTTAAGGAAGCAGTAAAAGATAAGAGTATTAAATATTTTTTTGAAATGGACTCCGATCACGCTCATGATCCTTATGAAATGCACCGTTTTATAAAAAAAATAAAAAAAGATGATTATGATTTGGTAATTGGCTCAAGATACATTCCTGGCGGAAAAGTAATCAACGTATCTTCTATAAGAATTATTTTAAGTAAACTTATAAACGTATTTCTTAAGCTATGGCTTGGAGTTAAAGTTTCTGATTATACAGGAGGATTTAGATTATATAACAGAAAAGTAGTTAATTTTCTCTTAGTTTCCGGACTGAAATCAAAAGGTTTTATAACTTTATCCGAAATTTTATTTAAACTATATAGAAATGGTTACAAAATAGGGGAGGTTCCTATTAGTGTCTATATTCGTGTTCATGGGAAATCAAATGTTAATACGAAAGAGCTATATGAGTCCTTGTTATTTGTCCTTGGAATGCGTCTAAAAGCATTTAAGAAAAGTCACATTGTTTATTTCTCGCTTGCTGTTTTTATTATTTTTATTTCTTTTTGGATCAGGATATCGACCCTCAATCAAATGGGAAGAGGAGCAGATGAACAGGAATATGTAGAGCAGGGGTATAAGATGGATCAGTTAATCAGGAAAATGGATTTTAATAACAGCTATTTTTATACAACATATGATCATCCCCCCATGGTCAAATATATCTATGGATTAACTGCACCTTTAGATATAAATCATTTA
>JAMCQQ010000191.1 GCA_023379515.1 Actinomycetota bacterium | reverse complement strand
GATAGAGACTGAGCAAGCCGGATTAAAAACCCTAAAATTTTTCAACAAGAACTACCATCTTGATAATTAGTCTATCTCAACACATTACTATTCTATAATACATTTAAATATCTATTTACGTTGACATGTAGTATCGTGTAGTGTTATATTGTATAATATGGATAACAAACTAAGACAACTAACAACTAAAAAGCAAAAACTAGATGGGTTTAGACCACTTCCACCAGAGCTGGTCAGAAACCTTGATGAGTGGTTTAAGATTGAGCTTACATATACCTCAAACGCCATTGAAGGCAATACTTTAACTAGAGCCGAAACTGCTCTTGTGGTTGAAAAAGGTCTTACAGTTAAGGGCAAGAGTTTGACAGAACATTTAGAGGCAACCAATCATGTTGAGGCATTGGAGTATGTTAAAACTCTGGTCGGCAAAAAAAGGCAGGAGATAACCGAAAAGGACATTTCAGATATTCACCGGTTGATTTTAAATAACATTGAGGCAGATGTTGCTGGTAGGTATCAGCAACATCATGCGAGGATTACAGGGTCTGAAGTTGTCTTACCTAATCCTGTTAAAATCCCAAAGTTAATGAAAGAGTTTATTGAATGGTTAGAGGACAACAATTCAGATCATGTGGCGAAGATAGCCTCGGATGCTCATTTTAAACTGGTAAGTATTCATCCATTTACAGATGGTAATGGCCGAACCTCACGCCTTTTAATGAACTTACTTTTAATGCAAGAAGGTTATCCGCTAGCCATCATTCGTAAAGAGGACCGGTTAGAGTACATAAACTCATTGGAGAAAGCACAAATAGGCGGCAGTCTGGATGATTTTTATAATCTTGTCTATGAGGCGATTGACCGTTCACTGGACATCTACCTTGAAGCATTAGAATCCGAACGTGTCAGTGTTAAAGAGCCAATCAAAGAGCAGCGTTTTTATACTGCCGAGGAAGTGGCCAGGCTACTTAGGGTTGATCCGGAAAGTGTCAGGCGGTATGTGAGGAGCGGTAAACTGAGAGCCGTTAAGTTAGGCGGTAAGTTTATCAGGATAGATAGAGCTGATTTAGATAGGTTTATAGAGCAGTTAAAAACAGGCAGTAAAAGTTGATATAGATTAAAATAAAAACATATCAAAACAAAATAATCATGTGAATATCCTGGACCACTTAATTATTGCCGGTAATAATTATTATCCTTTAGGCAAAAAAGGCTGATTTAGTCAGCCCAAGTTATCCAGAAGTTAGGTTTTTATTTGATATTTATCAATTACAGAATAGCTCTATATATTGAATTTGCAATCAATTATTTTTTATAATCGCTTCCCAAAATAACCGTAATATCTACATTATCAACATTGTTGCTTGATTTTGAAATCTCACCTGCGCCAAGCAGCTTTTTCAAATCATCAGCAATATTATTTATTCCGGTCTTTGTTGTAAATATGATTATTTTGGTATTTTTATAATTAAAATTATTTGCATTCTTTGCTTCAGTTATTTTAATGATACCCTTGTATTTACTGAGATCTGTTTCAATTTTACTCTTGACTTTAGCTGCAATACCCGGGGCACCTTGCCCATTTAAAATATTTATACGGATCAATTCCGAAGATTCATCGGTAACAGATGTTGAAGTTGTTGCTTCTGCGGCTGATAAATAATCTTTTCCGATTATTACAATTATATCCGAATCCTGGGAATTTCCATTTTGGGTTGTAACATTTCCAACTTTTAAGATAGTTTTTATTTCTTTCGCAGCTTCTGCAATTTCCGAGTCTTTAGACTTACAGATAATCTGTGTGTTTTGGTAGTTATAGTTATCGGCGTCAGCAACCTTACTTATGTTGTATTTGTATTTGTCATTTTGGTTTTTTAATCCTTTAAACAATCCCGATGTTTTTGCCGCAATTCCCTTGATGCCTACGCCATTTAAAACAGATAAGTTTAATGCAGTTGTATAACTATAGCCATACTGGTTATATTGACTAATAAGGCTCTTAAATTCAGCCGATGAAAGAAAAGCATTAAGAACTGCTTTCCTGTTCTGGGTTTTAAGCTGTTTTAACCAATGAGCCGCTCCATCCGAATCAGGATCTCTATCCAGTACAGCCTTATATAAAACATCTACATATTGCTCATCAGTCAGATTTCTGTCCTTAAACTGTTTGCTGGTAATAACTTCTCTGATCATATCTGCATGGGAAATTGCTCCTTCGGCTAATTTATTAGCCCAATTGTTTGTTGTTGCCTCGTCAGGATTCATGTCAAGACTTTTTTGATATATCCGCTTGACAAATGATTGCGCAGAAGCAAGCCTTTTGACGCTTAAAATATTTTGCCCATAGGTTTTCAGATACTCAACGATTCCATTATAAATTCCTGTTGCAATTTTATCCCTGTAATTGGGATCCTTTAGTTTAGCTTCTTCGTCGGGATTGGAGATGAATGCCCCTTCTATCAAAGCAGAAATCATTTTTGTAAGTCTAAGCACTTTATAGCTGGCAGCTTTCACGCCCCTGTTAAGAGTACCGATCTGTTCTATTGTTTTGGTATTTATGAAGCTTGCAAGAAAATTACTGGTTGCAGGAGACTGATAAAAGTAAAAAGCTTCTGTTCCGTTTTTATCACGGGAGGGATGGCCATTGTTATGGACGCTAATAAATAAATCCGCATTATTTGTATTGGCAAAATCTCCTATTTCCTCAGCAGAATGATTGATATCACTTTCACGCGTCAATAACACTTTAAAACCGGCTTCTGTAAGTTTATCCCTTAGTCTGGCTGCGATATCAAGATTAACATCCTTTTCCCTTAATCCCGTCGGTCCGATTGTTCCAGTGTCCCAACCCCCATGGCCAGGATCTATGACAATTAAAATGCTTGAATTATCATAAGCAAAAATACTTTTGGCATCAAGCATAAAAAAGGAAACAGTCAGGACAATAAAAGCTAAAATTACAGAAAAGGATATTCTAAAAAAAGGGGATGTTTTTTTAATATAAAAACAATATTGTGCTGACTTCTTTTTAGTCATTTTTACTTTATTGCTGCGAATTTTATAATTATATATACAATTATAAGGCTAAATATTTACTGCAAATTATTGTAATGTATTAATAAATATTTACATATAAATATAAAACTGTCAATATAAGATTGAAGCAACACCAGTAGCAGACTATTAGAAATCATCTTTAAATAACAACTTTGCGATATAATCATAACCTTTTATGATTTAAAAAATAAAATTAGGTTGATTTTATCCTATATTGATATAAAATATATATATGAGGTGATTTTAATGTTAGTTAATACAAAAGACTTAATTTCTTTAACAGAAGCTAACCAAAATTTTTCCAAAGTTGCCAGAACGGTTGATGAAAAAGGTTCAGTTATAATTTTAAAAAATAATACTCCGCGTTATATTGTAATTGATTTCAAAAAACTTGAGCAACTGGGAATTTCAGTAAATGAAAGTTTGGAATCTTTGGCTTCACAAATATTGCAAGATAACCTGGAAGCATTTAGGGAACTTGCCAAATGATAAAACTTGATATTAAACAAGTTTTATATCTTCATAAGATAATGTGCAAAACAACCGGTGGTTTGCCTGAGATCCGTGATATCGGAGCGCTTGAATCGGCACTATATCATGCCTATGCATCATTCGAAGGAAAAGAATTCTATCCGGCTATTGAAGAAAAGGCGGCACGCCAGGCTTATGGAATTATAAGGAATCACCCTTTTATTGATGGAAATAAACGGACAGGTTTATTTGTAATGCTTGTTTTTCTGGAACTTAATAATATTAAAATGTATTTTTCTCAATCTGAACTGGTTGAATTGGGTATGGGAATAGCTGAAGGAAAAAAAGATTCAAAACAAATAACAAAATGGATTATTGAACATAAAAAGAATATTTAGTGATTACTTATATGAATAAACAATATTGTAGTTTATAAAAAGTACGGGTTTTATCTGGCTGGGAAAGAAGGATTCGAACCAAAATTATAATTTTAAAACTTCAAATTTTATTTAACTTATCATAAGGTTGAGCTTAAGAGACTATTTGACGTTTACAAACAAGTACTGTCCATCCATACTGGTTTTTATAACTGCTAAACAAAAGATAAAACAGTATCAATCGACGAACTTATTGATTATTTACCGTACACTTCCTGCATTATTTTATAATATCTTTCAAGTATTAAATCTGATTCGGCAATTGTTGTTATCAGCGGCGGTTTTATTTTCAGAACATTTTTACCGCCTGCAACCCCTCCATCACCAAAAATCATACCATTCTTATATCCAACTGTTCGCATCTTTGTGCAGCCCTCAAAATCAGGTTCTTTTGTCACAGGATCCTTTACAAGTTCGATGCCAATATGGAAACCAAGGGCCCGGATATCACCCATTACGGGATATTCTTTCTGTATTTTCTCCAATTCTTCTTTCAGGTGGTTGCCGACCTTTTTAACATTGTCCAATATATTATCTCTCTTTATAATTTCCATTTGCTTAAGTGCCACAACTTGTGCAAGCTGATTATTGCCATAAGTGTGAAGATCCATTCCATTCATTTTCATGCCTTGGATATCATCGGAAACAACAACAGCGCTGAGCGGCAAACCTGCTGCAATACATTTGCTTACTGTCATAATATCCGGAGTCACACCGTAATACTCTGAGGCTGACCAGGTTCCCATTCTGCCGAATGCAGTTTGAATGCAATCCCATATCAGGATAATATTGTATTTGTTACAAATATCTCTGACTCCCTGCAGATATTTTTTGGAAAATACAAGCTGTCCACCCGAACCCTGCAAAGGTTCCATAATCATCGCACAAGCAGGACCGGTGCTTCCATATTTGATCTGCATTTCCAGCTCTTCCAAAGCACGTCTGTCAACTTCATCAGTATCATTTACATTACTTACTTCATAATATGGCCTGTAATAATATGGCGGAGGAACTCGTATAAAATTATAGGAATGATGAGCGAGTTCAGCGGAACCGAGCCATTTTTCGTAAGCATAAGTTGCCATGTGCGTAGCCCCTGTCATCATAAACGATGTGCCATGATATGCTCCATGCAGAGCAATGAAATTGTGTGCTTCCGGTCTGTTTATAATTGCTATTTTCAGGGCCGCTTCATTTGCCATACTGCCCCCAATAGTAAATAGGATCCTGTTCATTTTTTCAGGAAAAATTTCCGCCATACGTCTGGCAAGAATATATCTAGGTATTGTAAAAAATCCTGTATGCATGTGATAAGAATATTCAACCTGTTCTTGAATAACTTTAACTATCTCGGGGTGAGAATATCCTAAAGTTAAAGAATAAGATTGGGATGTGCAATCAATATATTGATTACCTTCAATATCCCATACATATACACCTTTACCCTTGACAAGATTAACACCTGGGGTTCCTCCTCCAAGCATCAGATATTTTTCATAATCTGGAATATCATTCTTCTTGAAATCAAATATTTCCTTTATTACCGTATCCATTAAAAATCCTTTCCTTAATTGAGTAGAAAATAAATATTTAACATGAATTAAAATGTTCTATTTTGAATTATAATGAAACATCAATATATGTCAAGAAAAAGTATGGATACTTGTAAATCATTTGAATTCTATAATTCAGACTATCTCCAGCTCTATTCCTAAATTTTTGATCTTATCTGCAACATCTTTATCAATTTCTTTGTCAGTAATTATTTTATTAAATATAGTCAGAGACAGTATGGAAATATGTGCCCTTTTTTTAAATTTTGAACTATCGGCAAGCAAAATTTTTCTCTTTGAATTACTCGCAATTGATCTTATCACATCTGCGTCCATCTGGCTGTGAGTGGTCAATATACCTTTGTCAATGGAAATAGCAACGGCTCCAATGAAAGCGACATCTGCATTTATATTTTGAAAAAATTGTACAGCCTGACTGCCAATCAGTGTATTGGATTTAGCTTCGATGAGACCCCCGCATATATTAACCTCCAAATCATTTCGGTTCAAAGATACCTTCCATAACTCATAAGCCAGGGGGACCGAGGCTGTAAAAATAGCTAAATTTCTCTTATCCGTCAGGTTGTAAACCAGCTCAAGGCATGTGGTGCCTGATTCAATTATTACCGCGTCCCCATCATTTATTTCTTTTACGGCCTGTCTTGCTATTTTTTCTTTTTTATCCTTGTTGAGCTTAATGTCTTCCAAATAAACCGGATCATATTCAGCTTTGAAACGTCTTGCTATTGCCCCGCCGTGAACCTTATCCAAAAATCCGTCTTTTTCCAATTTTTGCAAATCTCTTCTTACTGTGATCTCGGAAACTTTGAATAATTTTGCAAGACTGATGACAGATATGGAGTTATTCTTAGCAATAATTTTTTTAATTTCTAATCTTCTTTTTTCAGGAACATCCATTTAACCTTTTATACCTCCCGCTACAAGTCCGCTAATAAACCATCTCTGAAATATCATAAATATTATAAAGATCGGCACAATTGCTATAACTATCGAAGCACCGTAAATTCCCCAGGGAATAACTGCTCGCGCACCAATTCCTATCCTGGACATTGCAAGCGGGAGTGTCTGAAGATTATCAACCCTGATGAATATAAATGCAAATAAAAATTCGTTCCACATCTCCAAAAAAAGAAAAATGATGCAAGTTGCAAGTGCAGGTCTGGCAAGAGGAAGATAAATATTCTTGAATATCTGAAAACTTGTTGCTCCATCGAGATGTGCAGCTTCAGTAAATTCATAAGGTACCTGTGCAAAAAAGTTGCGTAAAATCAAAGTTGCTATGGGAATAGACATGGTTGCATAAGGAAAAATAAGTGCCGCATAAGTATTTAAAAGAGATAATTTCTGTAAAACTATATAAAGTGGGATTAAAAGTACCTGCACGGGAATCATGTAACTAAGCAATATGAACGTATAATAAAATTCTTTGGTTCTGAATTTATAATGAACCATGGCAAAAGCTGCAAAAGAAGCAGCCAGCATAGAAATTATAAGTCCCCCGCTTGTAACAATTATACTGTTTAAATACATCCTGACGTAAGAAATTTTTAAGGTTTTCTGAATAAAAGTTACAGAGTTTAAAAAATTATCCAGAGTAAAATGGAAATTCTTTGGAAAAATGAATAAAGTTGATTCAAATATTTCATTAGGCCTTTTAAATGCAAGAAAAAAAATCCAAAACAAAGGCACCAATATTATTACAAGCGTAATTGCTATGACAATCCTCGTAAATAATTTTTGGCCCATAGTTAATTTCTGCATTAAACTTTTCTTTCCTTTTTGAATCTCATTATTAACATTCCAATCAGATCCTGCCTTCTTTTACAAAGAATTTAATCCTTACAGCGGCAAAAATAATTACTATTAATGTAAGAGTAACCGAAATAGCGGATGCATAGCCCATATTGCTCGGCCCATTTGACTGAAATGACTGATAATACATGTAAGTTGTAAGCACTTCGGAAGAATGAACGGGCCCACCCCTTGTCGTGGCCCAAATTATGTCATAAATCCTGAATCCTCCAATGAAATTTAAAATCATTGAAAGAAAAATTACAGGTTTTAACATTGGTATTACAATTCTGAATATAGCCTGGTTCATACTTGCTCCATCAATATAAGCAGCTTCCAAAAGGTTGTTTTCAACATTCTGAAGTCCTGCATAAAAAATTACCATGTTATAACCTACCCACTGCCAGGTCGTTACTATAGAAACTATCCATATCGTTAAAGATTTGGTCGCAAGCCAGGGCAGGGCAAGCATATCCAAACCAATTGATTTTAAAAGAGTGTTTACGGGTCCGCTCAACTCTAAGAATTTTCTGAACACAAGGCCGATAATTATTGCTGAAATTACTCCTGGAAAAAAAATGAGCGCCCTGATTAAATTGCCGTATTTGAATTTTCCGAAATAAAGAACAAGAGCAAGAAACAATGCAATAGCATTTTGAATAAAAACCACGACCAGAACAAGTATTAATGTGTTTTTTAATGACTGCCAGTAAAGCCCATCTCTAAAAAGTTTGATGAAATTCTGGAAACCAATAAACTTGCTGAATATGTCGGTGCTGTAACCTCGCCATTCAAAAAAGCTTAAAATAATTGAAAAAATAATAGGATAAACCAGAAAAATAATAAAAAGAAGCATCGAAGGAGAAAGCCAGCCGTAGGGTTCAATATTTCTTGTAAATCTTCTGCGATTTAAATAAGCTTCCATAACAAGTTTCTATCTGATTTATAAAAAATATCCATCTGTTTTTTGATGCAGGATAGTTTTATCTATCCTGCATCATTTTCCAAACCAAACTTTTAAAGTTTATTAAATAAACTTGAAAAAGTTTTTGATTACTTCTGTGTGGCCCAGTAAGCTTTGGTTGCCTCGTCTATTTTCTGCAAACCTTCCATTGGTGTAAGTTCACCGGTATAGATAAGTGAAAGATTTGTAAGCAATGCCGTCTCTACATCAGGTGTGTAGCATATCCATGGAGCAACATTGCTGCTCTGATACATTTCCACACCCTGCACAAATACAGGAACCGGAGCTATGTCTTTCCAATTATCCGGAAATTTTCCTGCGGGATGTATCAGGTTTTTGATAAATATTGCGCTTACTTCCGGAGTTGCAAGATATTTAAGATATTTAATTACCTGATCTTTATTGGGATTATCTTCCCTCATTGCAAGAACCTGGCCCGCATCTGCAGCCCATGTATTTGGAAGAGCATCGTCTGAAACTTGCGGCAGGAAGAAATAAAATACATTGTCGATCGCTGTTTTATTTTCAAGCAGAATACCTACCGACCATGGACCTTCATACCATCCACCCCACGCTTCCTGTTTAAGAAGAATTCCATAGTTGTCAGTTTGTGCATCAAGGGCAGCTGTATCCTCCCTCATCATCCTTGATGTTTCTTTTACAGCTTCAGCAGCTTTAAGGAAAGGTTCTTCTGTCCATGAACGTTTACCGTTTTCTGCCTCATATATGACATTAGCGTCTTTAGCTACCGAATATGACCATACATAGAATCTTTCCCTTAAAAGATATGCTCCTGCAAGACCCGCACTTAAAAACCAGGTTGGATATCCTTCTGATTTGAATTTCTGGCATAGATCTCCAAGTGCCGTATAAGATTTAATACCTTTTACTTCATCTTCCGAGCTTTTCATATTTTCAAGAACATTTCTATATCCTATACCTGCCAGATAGAAAATATCATAAGGTATCTGGACTACTTTATTGTCTGCACTTCTAATACCACCCAGTTCAAGTGTTTTGCCAAGGTTTTCTTTCCATACCGGGTCAGCAGCTATATCATTATCAAATATATGAAGTATGCCTGTTTTTTCAACTTCTCTTTCCATGGTGCCCTGATAAAGCCCGAATAAATCAGGAAGTGTATTACTTTGAGTTGCTGTTTTTATCAGCTCTGAGTATTCAGACAAATTGTAAGCTGTTCTTTCAATAGTAACATTTGGATGCAATTTATTATAATTACTGTTGATTTCATTAAGTGCATTATCGCTTAATCTTGGATAAT
>JAMCQQ010000190.1 GCA_023379515.1 Actinomycetota bacterium | reverse complement strand
AATTACAGTGCTTCAACCATAGAAATAAAAACCTTATCAGGTAAAAGAATAGTACCCGGCATACCTAAGTGATGGCTTGGATGTGAACCATACCAAGTAGGCATTGCAACTGTGCAACCTGTTTTTAATGCAACAGCTTCTGCCATCCTGGTTGCAAACAAAGTATCCTCACCAAAAGGAGCATGGGCACCATGATTTTCTGTAGAACCAATTGGAATAATTATGATATCATCTTTACTTAACCTTTCTTCTACCTGCTTCTTAGTCATATTCTGAAAATATATACCATCATTTTTGTCCATATGACCTTCTTTAAAAGGTAATTTCCATCTAGACATTTTCTCTCCTTCATTTTTAAATTTATAAAAAAAATTTAGTTTTTTTAATGTTTTAATAAACTTTTTATATATCGATAAACATTTTAATATTAGTAAAATGGCCGAATGGTTGAACCACTGTAATTAAATTATAACACTATCATTAAAAAGTCAATACTAAACAAAAAATATTAAAAAAAATTATTGGTAAAAATATTACAATATAAAAATCGTATTAGTGATATCATATACTACTTAGATTTTTCATGCAGATAAGATAAAACTTTTAATGAGGCTTTGACAGAAATTGGAATCAATAGAAGTGATGTCTACAATAAGCACAAATCTTTTTAGGTGAGGATAAAATCTTTTTAAGTAGAATATTTATTTATGTTGGAGCCTGCTTGTGTATATGAATAATGGAACATTTATGAATCCTTCTGATTCTTTTATAAAATATTTATATTCTAGCTCTTTTTTTTCTTATCTGTCATGCAAAACCCGGGAAATAATCAGTTTTGATATGGGTTTTTTTTACCCCTAACTTCTTCAGATTGGCCTCAAATGCACTGACCATTGCATTTGGTCCCGATATGTAAAAAGTCCTTTCCTTATAGTCGGGTACCTTTTCGGCAATTGACCTATAATAAGATGCGGTGGGTATATTTACGATGGAATATTCGGTTTTAATTCCCAACTGTTTCTCAGCTTCGTCAAAAATGTTCCTGTATGCGATATCATCAGGTTTTTTGTTCAAATAAAACAGGGTAACTGATCTTTTCTCATTTGTATCCAGCATATACTTTATCATACTCCTGAAAGGGGTTATGCCTATACCACCCGCAATGAACACCAGTTTCCTGTTTATGTCTTTGGGCAGAGTAAAGTCTCCTGCAAGCTGTGATGCAACTATTTTCTGGCCCTGCTTCATACTTATCAAAGATTTTTTTAAGCTGCTTGGCCTGGTATAAAACTTAACACCAAGTCTGAATTCCCTTTCGGTAGGAGAGGATGCAATGGTAAGATATCTTCTTATTCCGCGGCTGTCCTGTCTTGCATGATCCAGCGTGATCTCCATATACTGGCCAGGCTTAAAATCAATCTCCTTATCAGGTACAAACACAAAATCATAAGTATCGGATGCTTGCTTAACTATTTTATCAAGTTTTAAGATAAGCTTCTGATCGGGGCTTACAAGGTATACAAAGACATTGCCTAAAATAAGTGCAAGCTCAGGCGAGAAGTACAATGGACCAATATGTACCTGAGGCACAAATAAAAAGCCGACAATTGCACCATATATTATGTGGAGCATCCTGGTTGGCGGCATGCTCATAGGTTCGGTAAGCATTATAAATGCAAAGAAGAGAAGCGGTGAATATATGATCGCTTTTGAAAGCCCTGATAGTATGCCATGGCCGCTTATGAGATTGAATACAGAGCCTATAAGAAGCGTTACAGTAAAAAAGCTTATTACAAGATCAAGCCTTCTTATCTTTCTTACTACAAGAAGGCCCCCAATTATTACAAACGGGACCATATAAAGGTTGCCTACCCACCAGCTTGCAAATTGTTTGGCAGCAAGCCCGACAATTGCTACAGATACGGCAGCGGGATTTAAAAAATGCTTTTTGCCTATTGCAAAGATGTATTTTGATGCCATCGCGATAACTGATATCCATGCCAGGAACAATAAATTGGTAAATGGCTTTGGAGGAGTTACGATTAGCGCCAGTATAAGTGCCGTTATATACACAGAGTCAATATTGCTTGGCGCCTTAAAAGCCCAGGCAAAAATAATATTTGAAAGAAGGCATACGGAAGTTATAAAGATGACTGACACTATAAGGTCCCCGGGGTTGAAAGGCAATAGCTTAAAAAAACTAAGACCAAGTGCAGTACCAATAAGCAGAAGCAGACAATAAATAACTGCTTTATACATTGTCATTTTGTTTAAAAAAGAATCTATTTTTTTCATAATATTTTTAAGGTTTAAAGTGTATTCATAAATATTCTGCAAAACCGCTTGTCTGTGTAGCCATACCCTTTGAATCGATCATATAAGCTTCAAAGCTATCTAAGTTTTCAATAAAACCTATGCCTCTGGGTCCCATGGCAAATGCTGCAGTGGCAAATCTATCCGCTTCAAACACATTGGGGCCTATGACACTTATGCTTAAAATTCCTGTCAGCAGTTTACCTTTATCATGGGGATCGTAAATGTGCTGGCCTCTTCTATATGTGCCGGATGTAGCAATGCCTGCATCCTTTAAATATACGATCTTTACTATTTGTGAAGGATCAAAGGGATTTTGAATGCCTACGCTCCATTTTTTCTCGGTCCTGTTTAAACCTTGAACCTGTATGTCGCCCCCGGCCTCCACATAGAAGTCATCAAATCCTTTCTTAAGAAGCAGCTTCGACGCATTATATATTGCCCATCCCTTTACAAGTCCCGAAGGATTATACTGTCCATCCGGAGCCATTATGTCAAAAAAACCGTTTGTTTCTTCCTTTGTCTTTTCTGCAAGGGCAAATATGGTTTTCATATCCTTGCTATACTGATCTTGTTTTATCTTTTTATTATTTATAAGAGTTATCTCACTGTCTTCCTTAAAGAAAGAAAACCTTTTTTCAACATTTTCAAAATAAGAAAATACCATATCAAGATCAGCATCCGTGACAGAGGAGCTTACTATTTCGACATTTATAGTCATCCCCATAAGATCTCTTGTCTGTTTTATAGATGGTTTCACAATCTCACCTATACCTTGTAAGGTGACAATTATGAGCTGATTGATGATAATGAGCCGATTAAGATATAGCTGACTTTAATCATCTTCATATTCGTCTTCATACTCATCTTCATTTTCACGATCATCATCATAATATCCGGATCTATCCACGGATGCAGTTCCCGAACCGATATTGGTTGCCCCTGAAACGATATCAACCGTACCATTCTGATTTGTAATTGCCGAACCGCTGGTGGATGAAGTACTGACATTTGTTGCTCCTGAGACTATATTGACCGGACCATTCTGGTTTTGAATAGCTGAACTGCCGGTAGATGATGTACTGACATTTGTTGCGCCGGAAACAATATTTACTGCACCATTATGGTTTTTAATAGCTGCGAGAGTCCCAGTGGCTGGCCCTGCAACAATATTAGTTGCTCCTGAGACTATATTGACCGGACTATTCGAAGTATTGATCTGATTATTCGAAGCCTGAAGAAACGAGACCGGGCTGGAAGATATTTTTGCCTGGTTCAGAGCAGAATCTAATGATTGTATGAAAGCATTGCTGGTGTTTGTAGCTCCTGAAACAATATCAACCTGCGCACTTTGGATATTAATGGCTTCCGCTCTCAATATGGGTATTACAGAATTATTTATCTCAATTGAATAACTTCTATCATTAGGAGAACTTAATAACTGCACATCTGTCAGTTTTCCGGACTGGATAATAGCCTTGACCTGGACGGTCCCATAAAATGCATCAGCAACAACTCCATCATATTCTCCATCTTTATAAAGTCCATTATTTACAATTCCGTCATCAATTTTTGTATTCATTTGATCTAAATTTGGCGGATTAGATGAAGTTTGATTCTTATAAAAGCTTGCATAAAGGTCCGAGTATGATTCTGCCGCAGTCTGCCTGGTCCGTGAATTGTCAAAAATATTTGACTGACCGCCAAAACGCTGATAGGTAGAATAAATAACAAAACTGCTAATCACAAAAAGGGATACTAATATTTTTTTAAGATGTGTATTCATTTTTGTCTTTCCTTTCTTTTTTACCGCCAAACCTTATTTTTATATACGGCTATTTTTATATACAGCTAAACCTTATTTTTTATACTTGCTTATGTTCGTTTAAATTTTTTATTCATGATCCGTTTTTTAATTATCCTCTTAGGATGAACTATCTTTTGTTTATCTGTAGTAATCTATGTTCAAATCACTTACCGTTTTTTGGTATTCATCAGACTTTGCCTCATCGTTTTTTTCCTGCTCATCCGTTTTTTTGTCTGATTCTGTATCAGATTTATTAAATTCCGAATCACCTTGTTTATTCTTATTATCTTCAGAATGATCGTTATCTACGGAATCATTATTGTCAGTATTATTGTAAGTATCAGAAGTATTCTCTTGGATAGCGCCTCCTTCATCATCCTCCAGGCCAAATTCATTTATAGATTCCTTTCTTATTTTTTCAATTGAATCTTTAATTTCTTCTTCAGTATAATCCCCAAAATAATTATATTTTTTTAGATGCTCAAATTCGTCTTCGGCATCTTTTATAAGTTTCTCCATTTTATTTTTTTCCTTATCACTGGAACTAAAAAATAAGGTTGCTTCATTTAACCTATTGTTCAAGAATTCGAAATGCAATATTTTTTTCTTTGACTCCGGAGTAATAAATAATTTCACATTTTCTCCATATCGTTTAACAGGATACAAGACATTGTTCGGCAGGCTGCTTTGTGAAGCATATAGAATACCCATTAAGGAAAAGCTAAATATCAATACCACTGCGACAAATATCATGACAGGCTTTAAAATAGAATGGAACCTATTGGATTTTTCACCGTATTTATTATGGACACCGTACATATCTTGTACACTGCTGTCATTATATATTTTATTGAGAGTATTTTTTAGAAAGGCATCGTCCAGATCTTCATGTTTTAATTTCTTTACTCTTTCTATTATTGGGAGATAATCTTTTAAAACATTTTCATATTTTTTATATTTGGTTTCACAATATTCCAGGCTATAGCCCCGGCGGAGTAATTCAATGCATCTGCCTAATATTTTTTCCTTTTGCCTGTCTGAAATTTTTGTATTCTTAATCATTTCTAATTTCACTCTTTAATGTATTGAGGGCCCTAAATACTATCCCTCTTACGGTAGATTGTTTTTTTGTCAGGATATTTGCAACTATTTCATAGTTAAAATCCATAACAAATATTAAAAATATTACAAATTTTTGAAGCTGTGTCAGTTTTTTCATAGCTTCTATTAATTTTTCATCTACAAATAACAGATTGGCTGGAAT
>JAMCQQ010000189.1 GCA_023379515.1 Actinomycetota bacterium | reverse complement strand
TATCACTCCAATAACTGAATTAACTAGGATATTTGGTTGGTTCTGGATAATATCTGGATATCACAAAGAGATTTTGGCCGTAATGAATGATGTTGCAATTGATGAGAAAACGTGGCTAGAATATATAGAAAGGTTCAGGGAATACCATAATATATGAAAATACTTGTGACTGGTGGAGCTGGTTTTATAGGATCACATCTTGTGGATGGCTTAACAGCAGATAGACATAGTGTTGTTGCGGTAGACGACTTATCTGGTGGACATTGGAGAAACATTCGCAGCGATGGAATCTCTATTAGGGCAGATTGCAGGGACACAAAGGAAATGGACAAAATTTTTAAAAAACACAAGCCACAGGTTGTTTATCATTTAGCTGCAAATGCTGCTGAAAACAAAGCACAGTTCAGTCCCATAGATATCACATCCAGAAACTACGATGCCTTCATAAAAGTTTTAACTCCATTTATTAAGTATGGCGGAAAGAGGTTTATATTTACTTCGAGCATTGCCGTTTATGGAAAACTACAAACTCCTTTTATGGAACACGACAAGCCAGAGCCAGAAGACTTATATGGGATAACAAAGCTTGCAGCAGAGCAAACCTTACAAGTAATGTCTAGCGTACATGGATTTGAGTATGTGATAACAAGACCACACAATGTCTATGGTCCACGACAAAACATGTCTGATCCATATAGAAACGTAGTAACTAGACGATGTGGTTAAGGCGCTGAAAACTTGCGCAACAGCAAAGGTATCAGGAATGATATTTAATATAGGAGCAGAGGCATCTTTTACCTTAAACGAATTGGCTCAAGAAATCGGGGTAAGACCTCAATATCTTCCAGAAAGAGTGCAAGAAGTTAAAGAAGCTATCGCTGACCACAGTAAGGCAAAGAAATATCTCAGATATCAAGACAAAACATCGCTGAGAGATGGAATTGCAAAAACCTGGAGTTGGGCAAGAGAAATGGGGCCACAAAAATTAGAATACACTTCAATTGAAATATCAAGTAGTAAGATACCTAAAAATTGGCTATGACTAAAGCTGCCCTGATTAGTGCGGGAGGAGATCCCTTCTTGGCAATGTTTGTCATAAAACTATGGCAAAAGTATTGGTATGACGAAGTAGATAAAATCTATGTCTGTTTTAATACTGAAATGGACAAAGACAATAAATTTACTGGAGAGTTATTATCCCGTCTTTCTAAAGACAAGAAAATCTCCATTATCTACCACCCCTATGCAATGGGTTATGGAGAACCGATTAGACAAATGCTTCTTGCTTGTCGTGAAGACTTAATTCTTCTATTAGAAGACGATGGTTTTATTTATACCCCTGGAATCGTAGAAAAATACTTTAAGCAAATTGAAGATGGAGAATTTGATGCGCTAGGGTCTCCTAGGTTTTCATGTGGTTTTGAAATAGCCGATGCGATGAAAGCTAGATATAATTTAAATTTTGAGGGATATGGAGACAAAGGCCCTAATTATTGGCCCAACTTCTTTTTTTGCAAAAGAGAAGATTTGTTAAAAACAGACCTAAATTTCGCACCTAAAAGTTTTATTGAAGGGGAGTATGTTAAAGAGATAGATCACACCATGTTAACTACAGAAATGGCAGATACGTTTGGCTGGACTATTATGCAATTAAGACATATGGGAATAAGATTTGGCGAAATCCCCCAACATCATGCTTCGCCGTCTGAAACCGAAGACTATAAAAATCATACTGGAAATTGGATGAATAGTAAACCGCCATATATTCACGGAGGTTCTTTATCTTCAGGTTGGAGTTGGAATGGATTTTTACTAGGCAGACAGCCTATTCCAGATGATATTAACGGACTACACGAAATAGAAACCAGAGCCGCTTTTTGGGACTTAATATCAGAAAATATTGAGGGTTTTGATGAGTTTAAAAAAGAATATAGGCAAGGCGTTGATAATCTTATTAATAAATTAGATTCTTCCCTAGTAAGAACTAAAAAGAATATATATAAGGAGGCGATGGGGATGTGAAACCAATAGTGTTAATAGTGTGGCCCCGCCACGCAGATTTCCCAATTTGTAGATATAATTTAAAAAGATTTCGTAATTATTTCCAAGATATTTATATAGCCTTCTCAGAACATCACATGGGAGAAGACTACTCTAATTTCATTAGGGAAAACGTGGATGCTAAATTTATAGATGCAGTCATAACCCAAGACGGAGATTGGAGAAATGATGCAATAAACCAATTACTTCTAGTAATCCCACCTTGTGAGCATATACTCTTTTTAGAGCAGGATTTTTTAATTAGAGACGAATCTTTCTTTAAAACATTATTTAAAGATGACCATGATTTCATCTACTATCGGGAGAATGACAGAAAGCACCCCGCATTTATGTTGGTCAAAAAAGAATTAATAGATAAAACTAGAAAAAACTTTAGTGCCTGTCCTCCATTTTACTCCCAAATCATCTATGTTTTTCCCTTCAGTTAGGGATTTCAAATCCTCTGTAAATAATCCAAAATGGTCAAATGGCGGACAG
>JAMCQQ010000188.1 GCA_023379515.1 Actinomycetota bacterium | reverse complement strand
TCAACCGGCAGTATTTTTGTTTTATAAGGTAGTTTCTGAACATCATTTGGTATGCTGATATGTGATACTCCTCTTTCTATCAATGCATGTTTAATTGCATGCGTTACAAGTCTTGTAGTTTGGTCCTCCGACATCAGCACTTTATTGAATACACATATGGGTTCAAAGAATGAGTGCTGATCTATTTCCTGAAATGAACCCGGGCCAATTAATTGTCTTGAAACCAAACCTGTCAGGGCAAGAACCGGGGAATGATCCAATTTAGCATCATATAATCCTGTAGCCAGATTTGTTGCGCCTGGTCCCGCAATAGTCAGGCAAGCAGCAACATTGCCGGTAAGCTTTCCATAGGCAGAAGCCATAAATGCTGCAGTTTGCTCGTGCCTTACCTGGATATATTTTATCTTAGGATTTTTTCTGACAGCATCTACAACTCCCAGAGACGAAGTCCCGGGTAATCCAAAAACGTACCTGATTCCCCACTCAACCATCTGTTCGACTAAAATGTCGGAAACAGTGGTCCTTTCTTTTGGTTCTTTTTCAGCATCTGACAATAGTACAAAAGCTGTTTTGGGGGCATTGCAAACCGGACATCTCCAATCATCAGGTAAATCAGAAAATTTCTTTCCTTCTATTTCCTCGTCATAAACATAATTGCAAACCGTACATCTGTATTTTGCCATTTAATTCACCAACTTCTAAGATAAATATTAATTTTATATTTTTTAATTTAGAACTTGAGTGAAACCGTTTCATTGAATACATTGTATACTAAAATATAAAAGGTTAGAATAACCGGCAGGGCTAAATATAATAATAAAGATATAAATTATTAAGGGTATTTACCCCCAGGTCCCCTGTTGTCTCTGCTGGTTTTTGTAATTTACCAAATCATCCAGGGGTATAAATTTATCTCTATTTATACACCTTTTTAGAGATAATTTTATGTTGACAATTTTATTGAAAAACCTTATAATTAATTAATAAATTTTATCCTGGCTTACAGCATTTTCTCTTGAATAAATTTTAAATAATTAATTTGATATTAGCATAGCTTAAAATTTTGCGCAGGTGGTACAATGTCTAAAATTAATATTTCAATTCCTGAAGATTTTTTGTCAGAGATTGACAAATATAAAAAAATAAAAAAGGTTACACGGTCACAGTTTTTAATAAATGCTGCAAGCACATATTTTAATGTTATTGAATCAGAGATTGCTATAGAACGAAAAAAGAATGCCGTAAATAAATTAAGGAAAACAAGGCAAGATATAATGAAACTAGTTTCAGGTAAGCATGAAGTTGATGTTGTTGAACAACTCAGGAAGATGCGCCAGGATAGGGAAAAAGAAATAGAAAAAAGGGTTACAGGAAAGTAAATGTATTTAAAAGAATTCATTATCGGTGAAAATCTAAAGAAGAAATATGTCCTGGATGCTTCGGTTGTTATCAAGTGGTATTTTACAAAAAATGAGTCAGAACTTGATATTGCAAATTATTTTTATGAAAAAGTAAGTAAAAATGAAATTATAATAGCTTCTCCCGATTTAATAATGTATGAAGTATTGAATTTTTTTACCTCTAAGCTAGAAATACCTTTAGAAAAAATACACAATATTCTATCCGAATTAAACGATATTATATTTGTTATAAATACTGACACCACACTTGCCCTTAAATCATTTGAAATATCGAGGAAAATTAAAAAATCTGTTTACGATTCAATATATGTTGCTTTATCGGAGGCATTGGATTCTCCCCTAATCACTGCTGATAATAAATTGAAGCAGGATGCTAAAATAAATGGTTATGATGTTTTGCTGCTGTCTGAAATTAAGAGCATTTTCTAAAATTCTTAAAACAAATCAATTAATATAAATATTTTTATTGACAGAAAAACGTTTTTCTGTTATATATTTAATTGAATTACAGCAAACAGGTCCAATACACAAAGATAAGAAGTTAAAAAGTTTATTTTATAATATTTATTTTTTAAGTAGTTAATGAAAAGATCAATAAAAATAACATCAATAAAAGATATTGCTCAAGAAGCAGGTGTTGCAATTTCTACTGTTTCGCATGTAATCAACAAGACAAAACATGTTACAGATAAGACAAGGGAAAGAGTAAGCCGAGCAATTAAAAAACTGAATTATAGACCAAATATAATTGCTAGAGGTCTGCGAACCAAAAGTACAAGAACAATTGGCGTGCTTCTTCCGGACATAGCGCAGCCATTCTTCGCGCAGGTTTTAAAAGGCATAGAAGAAGCAGCGAGAATAAGAAACTATACGCTTATTATGGGTTGTACTTTTTATGATATCGACGAGGAAGAAAGGCAGATGAATTCAATGCTTGATCAATCAATAGATGGCCTCATGTTTTTCTGCGGCTATGACTCATATAAGCATATAAAAAGGGTTTATGATTCCAATGTACCTGTAGTAGTTCTTGACAGAGAGTTAAACGATAAAGAGATACCTTCGGTGCTTATTGATAATGTGCTGGCGATGGAAAAAGCTGTCCAGTATCTTTATAATATGGGCCACCGGGAGATTGGATATATAACATTTCCATATGAAAATCAAACCACAATCAGGAGAAGATATGAAGGGTACTGCAAGGCATTGAAAAAAAATAAGCTGCCTTATAATCCTGATTTTCTGATAATTGATGACCAGTTAAGACTGGATGAATTAAAGGGTACTTATGCCGCTATAAAGAAAAAAATTGAGGAACAAAAGATACCCACAGCTATAATAACACTTGCAGATTTCCTTGCTTTAGGTGCTATGAAGGCACTAAAGGAGATTGGTTACAGAATTCCTGAAGATATTTCGGTTATGGGTTTTAACAATGAAATAATCTGTGCATTTTCTGATCCCACACTAACAACAATAAAACAGCCGAAAAAGTTAATGGGTAAAACAGCGGCAAATTTGCTGCTTGATATTATTGAAGGTAAAAAAATAAGGAATAAAAATATTGTTTGATTCATACTTAAATCCGACCT
>JAMCQQ010000187.1 GCA_023379515.1 Actinomycetota bacterium | reverse complement strand
CTGGCAACATAAATTCTGCATAAATCGATGCATACCATAAATGAAAAGGCAAAAAACATTACAAGAAATAAAGCAAGCATTGAAATGTTTCCGTTATTCTTCTCTATATTTTTATTTTTTCTATTATCTAGTAGCATTCCATCATCGCACTGCTGCTACTTTTAATAAAAATATCATCACCCATCACTAAATTAATAAGTTTAAAAATGCCACTATAATTGTAAGTTAAATTCACTGTCACAATGTCACCAACATTTCTGGAACTTCCTCCTGAAGAATTGATGTCCACTTTCAGCCTGGAACTATCAAGGTTTGAGCATATTTTCATTACTCTCTGATAAGCCAGACTGTCCGAATTTGTTGTTGAAACAATTCTCGCCCCCTCTCTTGCCGACTGCTCTAGAACATTTTGATAATAGACAAGATAGCCTAACTGGGAAACAATCATAATTACTAATATTAATATTGGAATTACAAGGATAAATTCCAATGATGCCTGACCATTAAGATAATTAATATTTTTTAATTTTTTTAATTTAATTGCCTTTATTAAATTAATTTTCATTAAAAATCCTTACCCTACTTTTTTTCAAAATTTTAATAAATTGTTCCCCAGCTAAGTTTTTGACCGCTTTTTAAACCATCTGTGATATTTTGGAAAATACTTTTGAAATAATATCAATAATCATTGGCTTACCAACTGCAACAAGCACGGCACTTATGATGCCTGCAACTACCATAACAAGTGCATATTCAAGTGTTGATTGCCCCTTTTCACACAGTAGTTTTATTTTCCTTTTAATTCTTACAATTTTTATTTTTATCACCTCCTTCTAATTTTAAATTTACTATTGTTTTTAGCATCACCTCCTTTCAAAATACAGATTATCCGGATATCAGATATCCGCATGTTTTGAGACTCTTATCTAAGAAAAGAACAAATTTCCACCTAACGCAAAAAGTAAAGGGCCTCCCACTAAAAGAACAAAAGATGGAAGTATTAAAAAGACTAAAGGAAATAGCATTGAAATTGCCACCTTTCTTGATTTTCTATCATAACTTTGGCTTATTTCAAACTTTATAAATTTAGATTTCTGTTTAAGAACATCACTAATTGCAGAACCGTACTTTTCTGCCTGAAGAAGCAAGAAAAGCAATTTCTTAAAATCTCCAGTGCTGTTTCGGGATAATACATTTTTATAAGCTTCTGTTTTTCCTACCCCTAAATCTACATCTTTAAGAAATTTTTTAAGCTCAGAAGAAATATTGCCTTTATGTTTTTCAACAAGGATTTTAATTGCATTATAAATATTCTGCCCGGAGAGTGTTGCGATAAATAAGAGATCGATAACATAGGGAAGTTCTTTATTGAAGTCTTCTGTTCTTTTTATGTTAAATCTCCTGAGTAAAATATCTGGTATGAAAAAGCCAGTAATGCCTAACGAAATTGCCGCTATAATTAAAAGAAACGATCCTTTGCCAAATAAAGAGCATACGAATATTAAGGTTAGCGCTGATAATAGTTTGTAACCTACAAAAGTATCAAAACTCAAATTAAAATTATGATCATCTTGCATGATATCCAGGATTACTGAAATTTTATTTCTATATTCATGACTAAAGATCCTGATAAATTTTTTTCCAATTATTCCAGCAATAAGGTTTATTTTTTTAATAAAATTTGCCTTAGATTTTGCCTGATTATCTCTCAAATTTTCGCCATAATTTAATTTCTTATAAGACTTAAAATCTGTATAATTAATCAGGATAAATGATCCCAAACAAAGAAAAAAATAGTATGAGAATGCCACAAGATAAATCAAAGTTATCTTCCTAGGTTCAGAGTTTTTTTAATTAAAAAGATTCCAGATATTTCCAGGGACCCACCAATGATTAAGCAGATATTTCCTATCCTGCTGGAAAAGAAATCAGCAAAAGAAGAATTCATAAAAATATATAGCAAAATAAGAATAAACATGGGGAAAAAAGCAATTATATTACCAGAGTATCTAGTCTGAAGTGTAATAGTCCTTGCAGAAGATCTAGCCTTTAAACTATTCTGTAGTGTTTCCGTTATACTACCTAAAATAAATAAAAGATCTCCACCTATTTTGTTATTAATTTTTAATGCAGACACAAGAAGTCGAGCTTCATTACCACCGCAACTATCTGCAAAAGTATCAAGAGCATCATCAAAAGAAAAATTCATCTCAAGCCTGTTTATCAATCTCTTTAAGTATGCCTGTAAAGGATTTTTTACCCATGATAAGGACTCCTTAAAAATATTTCTCATCGTTTTACCAGCTTTGAGCATGATTATTGTATTATTTATAAACTCTATAAGCTGCCCATGAAGCAGCTCTTTTCTTCTACTTTTTAATGATTCTAAGAAGCTTGAGATTATAATCATTGTCACTATACAAAGAAAAATAGAGAAGATAATATTTTCACATAAAGCATAATAAATAAGACTCAGGGAAATTGATAAAAAAGCAAGTACTATTTTTGGATTCCATCTCAGCTTAATTACCCAGAACTTATAAAACTTATTTTCATTATATTTTTTAAAATTAAGTATGCCTTGAATATAGCTGGTTTTTACAGATGTCATGATTTTGCCTAACCCTAATAAACCTGCAAGCAATGAAAACGTTGCTATTACTGGAATGATAATTATATCCCGATTAAATATTTCCAAATTCAAAATTCGCACTCCTCTTTTTAATTTTATTTATAAATCCCGGGATATGTCCGGTATATGATAGATTGTTTTTTGATTTCTCTTTTTGAAAGACATAAATATCTTTTATATCTAAAATAGTATTTGAACCAATTGTTTTTTTTGGAACAATTATTTCACTTAAACAAGATAGCACTCTTTGACCATTGCTTTGCCTTTCAAGATGAATTATCAAGTCGATTGAAGATGAAATTATCCTTCGAGCCGATGATGGATTCAGGTTAATTCCTGACATAAGCAACATCGTTTCTAACCTTGAAATCATATCAACAGGAGAATTTGCATGAACCGTGGTCATAGAGCCATCATGACCTGTATTCATTGCCTGGAGGACATCAATTGCTTCGACCCCTCGGATTTCTCCAACTATCATTCTGTCTGGTCTCATTCTAAGTGAATTTCTTACAAGATCTCTTATTGTTATTTCACCTTTTCCTTCAAGATTGGGCGGTCTGCTTTCCAATCTTACAACATGATCCAAATTAAGGTTCAATTCAAGTGTTTCCTCAATTGTTATAACCCGCTCAAGGGATGAAATAAAATTTGAAAGGATATTAAGAAAAGTAGTCTTGCCAGTAGATGTAGCGCCAGATAATATAATATTTAACCTACACTGGACACAAGTTTTGATAAAATCCGCAATTTCTTTACTGAGGGTTCCCAGTTCTATAAGACTATCTATTTCAAGTATATTCTTTTTAAATTTTCGGATAGTCATTATTGATTCATTAAGTGAAACAGGGTTTAGAACAATATTTATTCTTGAACCATTTTTCAATCTCGCGTCTACCATTGGCATGCTTTCATCTGCCCGAAGACCTAGTGGACTTAAAATTTTTTCAATAAGATTTCTAACATGCTGGCTATTTTTAAATTTTATATTTGTTTTTTTAATCATACCGTCTATTTCTATGTATATATCATCCCAGTTGTTAAGCATTATCTCTGTTACTTTATCATCTCTTAAGAGAGAACTTATAGGACCGAATTCAAAAGTATTTTCATATATTTCCTTCATAATTTTTGAAAGTTCCTTATCGTTTATAAGAATTTTCTCCTTATTGACTATTTCTTTTAAAGCATTTTTTATCTTTACGAATCTCTTTGATGGTTGCAGTTTAAATAATTCAGAAACTTCAATTTCTTTGACAATTTTCTTTTCGATGTATTCAGATAGACAATTACAGTTATCATTAATTGTAAAGTTCATTTTTATACCCTCTGTTTCTTACTGTTTTTTCTCAAAATCCAGCTCTTCATATAGAAGTTCAGAAAAATCAATTATGTTCTTTACTAACCTCAGGCTGTAATTAAAAATGTAAAAAGGTCCCTTGCTATGGTATAGGAATTCAATATCTCTATCGTAAGGAATGAATGCCTGAACAGGATATTTTAGAATACTGTTCAGACTGGCTGGGGATACGGCGGGTCGTGTGTTGAACTTATTTATTATTATTTTTATATTGTTTGGAATATCATCTAAACATATATGTCTGGAAAATATTTCGAGATTGCTTACTGAAATCAGATCCGGTGCAGATACAAAAACAAATTTATCAACATTTGCTGTAAAATCAAAATCATTTTTCAGGAATAAATAATATGGAAAATCAACACAGATTATTTCAAAATAATGTTTTAATATTCCAAGAAATAAGTTTAAATTTTTAGTTAAGTATATTTTGTTTTTCTCCAGTTTAAGTGGTGGCAGAATTAAATTCAGGCTATTACCAAAATTTACAACAAGCCTTTTCAATAAAGAAACATCGATTTCTTTTATTGAATCTTCTATATCCCCAATATTTCTTAAGTCTTTTTCTTCTAAATTAAAGATGATGCGTGAATCACGTTTGCCAATATTAAGATCTAAAAGAAGAATATTTTGAATTTTTGTTTTAGCATAGTAAGATGATATACAATTTGAAATAAAACTTGTTCCACTTCCTCCTTTTACTGAAGAAAAAAGAATTACTTTGGAATTATTATTTTTATTAAGAATATTTTTCTTTTTATTTCCTTTTTCAAGAACACTTAAACCAGCCGACATACAAACTCCTTTTTGAAAAATATTAAATTAATTAGTATTTACCTATATTTTTTTATTAATTGTGCCTGCTTAGGGCAAACTGAAATATTGATTACTCCCCTATCCAACGCTAAAAATATATTTTCAACTTCTTCAGGTAAAAGATAAAAAGTCAAAACAATCAGATTGTTTAAATTGATGCCGGGGTCTTCACCGATTATACCTCTAAATAAAAAATCGTTTTTATCCTCTTTTATCTGATTGTCTGGATTATTTATACTATTTGAACTATCATTATTTTGTATAAATATTATTTCCTTTTCATCAAGGACTATTTCCGTTATTAGTTGCTCTATTGATTTGTCATAATATGTAGATATCAAATCTACACTGTCACCTACTCTTATTAGTGACACATCTCCATAATAATTTATTGGTATACTGGCTGCTCTTAAACCTTCTGGTATATATGCAGAGAATCTTAAATATACATTTTCAGTCTGGCTACCCTCGATTTTATCTTTTGAAATTATTTCACCTTTATTAATATCACTTGCGGCTTTTTTATCTAGAATTTGATTTTGGTCTATAATAAATTTTTCATTGAATATGTTTTCAGGTATTCTCTTCTTTTCCAGCAACTCTTCCTGAATCACCTGCCCGGATTCGATATCATATGCAGCAGTAAATATTTCCTTTCCGGTAAAGTCCTGAGTCCCCCTTATCTTTAAACTGTTCAAATACCAAAAGACAAAGATGCCGCCCAAAATCGAAACTATTATAAAAATAATGGCAAAAAGCTTTTGTCTGAAAATTAAAGATAATCTGTTCATGAGCTGTAAAACTAAAAATTTATTAAAACCTGATTTTTAATTATTTGCATAATAACATAAATGTATAATTATGTAAATAACAACTTTAAAATAATGCATTTAATAAAGTACGCCTAGTCCCTTTATAAAAGAAAAGAGCAGATTATAGATTGTAATTAAGAGAATATCGGAATAGATTAATTGCTTTGACTTGCTCAAACTTGTTAATGGAGCATTGCTGGCAGTATACCTAGAAATTATAAATCATTGATATCATAGACCCTGAGGTTGTCCAATTCTGCATCAATATCTTCAAAACTTTTGTTTTTATACTCAAGTATTCCTGACTGCCTAAAAAACATTTCAATTACCCGGTAATTATCCGGATCATGAACAAATTCGGAAACGGGTTTACTGTTCAGATTAAATCGGGAATCATCTTTCATGGCAGCCTCGAATCTTTCTGCTTCCTGCCATAATTTCATTATTGAAAATGCTAGTTCTTTATGCCCGGTGATATAGTTCCAGTCTTCGGGACATTGATGGATCTAATCTCTCCTGTATAAAAGCTGGCCGCAAGCTGCATTTATATCCTGTCCGAACCTGTACCTTTCTGTTACCGATATGCCTGATTTTTTGAGAATTGACTTGAATAAGGCTATTTTTTCTTTCGATGGCGCATTTAGGGCTCCTTTGCCATTATATGGAATCAGATTTACAAAACACAGCAGACCTTTAAGAATTTCTGCCAGCTCTCTGGCAGTCTCAGGAGATTCGTTGAATTTATCAATTAGCACATACTCGAACATAACCCTGCGGTTAGTGCCAGCAATATATTTCTTTGCAGCATTGATCACGGCCTTAACAGGATATTTTTCATTTATAGGCATCAGCCTGGACCTTAGCTTATTATTGGGGGCGCTTAATGAAATTGCCAGGTTTACCTGCAGATTTTCTTTTGAAAGTTTTTCAATCTTTTGAGGTATGCCACAGGTTGAGATGGAAATTTTACGCGCGCCTATGTTGAATTTATCTTTATCGTTAAGAATTCTTACCGCATCCATGACATTGTCATAATTTAAAAACGGCTCACCCATACCCATGAAAACAACATTTGTGACACTGGGGCCTTTATGCGCACTCTTATTGGCTGTGACCCCTGTAGAATTATCTTTTTCCTTAAAATAATATGAAAAAAACAGCACCTGCTCCGCTATCTCATATGCTGTCAGGTTCCTCCTGTAGCCTATTTTCCCTGTTTTGCAGAAAAGACAGCCAAGCTGGCAGCCAACCTGAGATGAAACGCAGACAGTGTTCCTGTCCTGAGCATGCTGCAGAAGAACCGTTTCAACAGCAAGGCCGTCAGTGAGCCTTATCAGTGCCTTTACAGTGTCCTTTGACTTAGAAACAATTGACCTGTAATCAATTGAGATCGGGCAGCATTCGGTCAACCTGTCTCTGAGCGACGCAGGCAGGCTGCTGACTGCGCCCCAGTCATCCACAAGGTCCCTGTAAACAGCTTTCTCAGCCTGCCTCAGCCTGTAAGGTTTCTCATCTTTTAAAATTTCCTTAAGTCTTTCTAAATCCATCTTGAATCTATTTTATATCAGATCATTAAAGTTTTAAAAAAAAAGACCGATATTATATAAAATAACAGAGTAATAATAACATAGTAAAAATAACCTGGTAATTAAAATAACGTAACAAAAAATAACATAATAATAACTAAAGGGGCAGTAATGAAAAATTTTATAAAAAAATCGATAATATTAATAGTTGTGCTTATTTTTATTTTAGGCCTGATCCCTGCACTGAGCTCATGTGCACCAAAACTGTCTTTTCAAAGCATTGTGATATCCGAAGATGCAAAAAAAGATACCAATGAACCCATAAATCCAAAAAATGAGTTTGAAGTAAGCTCAAAGCAGATATTTGCCACAGTTAAATATACCGGTACGAAAGGAAGCGATAACTGGCATTTCAAATGGACCTTGCTGGATACCGGCGAAATAGTCCTTGATGATGGAGAAAAATATAACAATGACGAACCTAATACTATCTTTGAGGGGATTGTCTCTTCCAATATTTCCACTATCGAAAATAAAACTATACCGGCAGGAAATTATAAGGTCGAATTTTTTAATAATGGCGAGCTTATAAATACGGCAACTTTTAAAGTAAACAAACCCCAGATGGAAATAATCGAAGTAAAACTGGCAAATGCAGTGGACGAAAACGGGGTGCCGATAAAGGAAACCCAGCAGTTTTCCGCCAGCGAGACCGTTTATGCCACTGTCAAGGTTAATTATCAGATAACTGGTAACAGCTTAAAGGCATTGTGGAAAGACTCAACCGGAAAAGTTATAAATGAAATCAAATATGATATCCCAGGTGATTATTACGACGGAGCATCTTATATATGGTTCATGCTGCAGCTTACCGGAGGAGAAGTGCCTAATGTGAGCCCGGGCAAATATAAAGTTGAGATTTATTTGAATAATACCTTATACGGAGCTTATGATTTTGAGGTTATAGAAGGCAGCCTGGTAACATTTAACCAGGGAACCGTTTTTACAAATGATGATTTCGCATTTTCAATTGCAATTCCTGATAACTGGACATATACCGAAAATCAAACAAAAGATGAAGTAAGCTTTAACCTTGCTCCGCCCACCGATGTTCCTGCAATTTTCCTTTTCAAGGCAGTAAAATCTGCGCCATACAAACCTTACAAGGACTTTTCTGAAAAAGATTCCTCGGATTTCGCAAAACAGCAGGGTTGGACCTTTGTTGAGAGCACTGAAAATGATCGTGTTTTAAAAAATAATGGAACTCCTTTTAAGGAATACCTGTATACTTACAGTGACAAAGATGGCGGAAATTGGGCACTGGCATACAGCTTCGTCGAAAATAAAACCTATTTGTATCTCTTCATTGCTATTGTAAATATTGATGCTTATGGAGATATTGCTCAGGCAGCATATTATGGAATGCTTGACACTTTGACATTTAAATAAGATTATTAAAATTCAAATCTGCGACTCTGCGGCTAATCAGCTATAAAAAGCATACAATTATTGCTTTTTTAGCTTATACATGATAGCTTGCTAATGCTAATATGTGCCCGTCAAAATTAAAGATATACACATATTAGCATTTTTTAATGCAGAATTTTTAATTGCCATTATTCTTATTTAGAGTAAAATTAAAGTTTGATTTAAGCAATAATAAGAATGACAATAAAACCAAACAATAATCAACAAAAAAATAGAAAAATTATAATATGCCGGGAGGGGGGAATATAAATGATAAAAATACATAAGACTACCGAAGACAACCAGACCATAGAAACAGATGTAATTGAAAAAGGGTGCTGGATTCACCTGATAGACCCTTTGAGCACTGAAATCGAACAGGTTTCAGAATCCACCGGCCTGGATACGGAATTTCTCAGAGCGGCGCTTGACAAGGAAGAAAGCTCACGTCTGGATACTGAAGAAGAACAGATACTCGTGCTGCTTGATATCCCGGTTATGGAGGTCATAGAAACTTCGGCAAGATATAATACTTTTCCTCTTGGAATAATATTAAATAATGACTTTATCGTGACTGTCTGCCTGCAGGAAAACAACATAACCGATGACTTTCTTGAGCAGAAAATTAAAACTTTTTATACATATAAAAAATCAAGATTCATACTTCAGATGCTGCTGCGAACTGATAAATATTATATGAGTTTCCTGAAACAGATAGATAAGGCAAGTAAAAACATCGAAATAACTCTCCGTAAGTCAATGAAAAATAAGGAGCTGATTGAACTTATGGAGCTGGAAAAAAGTCTTGTGTTTTTTTCAACTTCATTGAAATCCAATCAGACAACTCTTGATAAAATGATGAAATTAAAATGGATAAAGAAATACCCCGAAGATGAGGACTTGCTTGAAGACGTTATAATTGAGAACAGGCAGGCCATTGAAATGGCCACAATCTACAGCAATATTCTCAGCGGCACCATGGATGCTTTTGCTTCAATCATAAATAACAACCTGAACATGGTCATGAAACTGTTAACATCGATAACCATCGTGATGGCAATACCTACGATAATAGGATCTTTTTTTGGAATGAATGTCAGGGTTCCCTGGGGAGATTTTAACTATGGTTTTATAGCTATTATAGGTATAACCGCACTTATTTCAGGAATAGTGCTGTTCATACTTGCCAGGAAAAACTTGCTATGAATGAACCCGTAAGAATAAATTATAAAAAATAAATGAATAAAGGATTTAAATGGATGCAATTCTACATCTTGATTTGGTCGCAATAATTAAGACCGTTGGATATATCGGCATTTTCGCAATCATCTTTGCAGAATCAGGACTGCTGATTGGATTTTTCCTGCCGGGCGACAGTCTGCTTTTTACTGCGGGTCTTCTTGCCTCAACAAAAATTCCGGATACTTCCCAGAATTATTTGAACCTGTGGATCCTGATAGGTATTGTTTTTGCGGGTGCGGTACTTGGCGACAGCGTCGGTTTCACTTTCGGTTATAGGGTTGGGCGCAAATTATTTAACAGGGAAAATTCCCGTCTCTTTAAAAAAGAATACCTTGTCAAGGCCCAGGGTTTTTATGAAAGACATGGTTCCAAGACAATAGTGCTGGCAAGATTTTTACCTATCATAAGGACCTTTGCGCCAATAGTTGCGGGGGTCGGAAAAATGAATTACCGGACATTCATTGTTTTTAATATTACCGGCGGAGTATTATGGTCAGTATCGGTTCCAATGATTGGTTATTACCTTGGAAGATTGATTCCCAATATTGATAAATATTTATTACCCATCATTGCAGTTATAATTGTTGTTTCGGCTATCCCTGCCGCACTTAATTTTTTAAGGTCGAAAACCAGGAAAAAAGTAAAGCCAGGTGATGCCGGGATTAAAAATCAGGAAAGGGATCAAGCAAAGGATAAGACCAAAGACAAGGCGCTTGATCGGGCAAATATACAGATGCAGGCAGCCGCAGCGGAAGAGACAGATCCTAAAAATTAATTTATTTAAATATATATTTATAATTAAAAAAGAGTAAAACCATGTTAAAACCGGAAGATTTTTTTGACCTTGAGGGTAGCCATCTGAAGGAACTTTTCAAAAATACTGATTATGTCTGGGATGGGCTCAAGAATATCGGTAAATACATAAAAAATAATATCACTCCCAACGTCTCAAATATAAGGAAGGGCTCTTCCTTTTTAAGCAAAGATATAGTCATTTATGATGGCAAAGTACTGAAATCAGGATTTACAATTGATGCAGCCAAAGGAATAGTTGAAAAAGATGGAATGATGCTTGAAAATGCTACGATTATTTATGCCGGAGTTTCCCTGATGGATGATGAAATATATATCGGCAAGGGAACGATAATAGAACCCGGGGCACTGATAAAGGGCCCAACCATAATCGGGGATAATACTGAAATCAGGCATGGGGCCTATATAAGAGGTAATGTAATTGTGGGAAACAAATGTGTGGTCT
>JAMCQQ010000186.1 GCA_023379515.1 Actinomycetota bacterium | reverse complement strand
TATCGGGATAGGATTAACATGGATAATATTTTCAATTGGCTACTTATTTATTGAAAATTACAGAAGGGAAAGGATACTTGCTTTTTTAAATAAGGGATGATCCGCCTAAACTTATAAAAGGCAACGTCATTCCTGTAACCGGTATTGCTCCGACTGAAACAGCAATATTGAGTATTGCCTGTACGGTAACCAGGCTCGTAATCCCTATTGCTATCATCCTCCCGAGATAATCTTTAGCTTTAATTGCAATCCTTATACCAAAAAAAGCAAATAATATAAACAATACTACCACAAAAACAGTACCGATGAGCCCGAATTCTTCCCCGATTATTGAAAAAATAAAATCCGTATTTGCTTCAGGAAGATATGAATACTTCTGCAGACTGTTTCCAAGGCCGACTCCAAAAAGACTGCCAGAACCAAGTGCAATTAAAGATTGACTGATTTGAAAATTTGATCCTGCTGCTTCTCCTCCCTTATTTAAAAAAGCAAGTATCCTTTCCCTTCTGTAATTTTCAATAAATAAGTAGCCAATTGAAAATATTATCCATGTTAATCCTATCCCGATAATATGTTTAAATCTTACTTCACCCACGAACAGCAATATAAAAACTATTATCCACATAGTAACTCCGACACTGAAATCCGGTTCCATAAAAATTAAAAATGTTGCAGTAAGAAGAAAAATAAAAGCTGGAAACAATATTGTTTTTATTTTATATATGTCTCTGTATTTCTTATTTAAAATATCACTTAGATAAATTATTACGGCAAGTTTTACAAACTCGGAAGGCTGTGGATTGAAAAAAGGGAAATTGATCCACCGTCTTGAACCTCCGATTTCAATACCTATGCCCGGAATTAATACTATGGCCAGAAGACCTATTGAAATCAAAATTAAAAAATTGGATATTCGGGCTATTTTGTGGTAATCGATTCTTGAAAAAATAAAAAGCAGAGCAAGAGAAATAACGCTCCAGATTATCTGTTTCCTTATAAAGTAGAAAGCATCATTAAAATAATTTTCGCCAAAAGGCATCGATGCGCTTGATACCATGACCATTCCGATTACAAGAAGCAGTACCGTAATAATAAATATAAAGTAATATTCGATATTTACTTTTACAAGATTGATCCGTTTGTTTGAAAGGTTTTCCATAATGAGCGCAATATTATTTATTAATTGAAAGAACAAGTTTTTTAAATTGTTCCCCTCTTTCTTTATAATCTTTAAACATGTCCATACTTGCACATGCAGGTGATAGCAAAAACACATTTCCTTTTTCGGTAACCTTAAAAGCCTTATCAACTGCTTCATCTAATGTTATGGCTTTGAATATTTTGTAATCATGAGCGGTTTCCGAAAAGATATTAAATAATGTCTCTTTGCATGAGCCTATCAAAATCAGATTAAGAACCTTTTTATTTAAAATCGGAATCAGGCTTCTGAAATTCATTCCCTTGTCCAGTCCTCCCAATATCAGAGTGACCTCTTTTTTAAAATACTCTAAAGCTTTTATGGTTGCATCCGGATTGGTTGCTTTGGAATCATTGAAACATCTTATCTCATTTATTTCTCCGCAATATTCAAGCCTGTGAGGCAATGGCAGGAATTTTCTAATTGAATCAGATATGGATAAATCATCGATATTAAAAATTTTAACTGCTCCGACAGCACTCATTATATTAGATATGTTATGAAGACCAATTAAATTAGTGCCTTTAATTGATACTTTCCCCGAGAGACCCAAAAAATCATAAATTATCTGTTCTTTTTTATGAAATATTTCAGTTCCCTTACTGTCATCCAGGCTAACCCTGATCAGTCTGGATTTAATTTTTACCATAGTATTTATATTATTCAGATATTTAGCAATGTGTTTATCGTCGCAATTAACAATAAGATAATCATTTTTGGCTTGATTTCCTGATATTTTAAATTTTAATCTTGAGTAGTTTTCCATTGACTTATGCCTGTCAATATGATCGTTTGTTATATTAAGGATTATTGCAACATGCGGATTGAATAAATGAGAATTTTCAAGCTGAAAACTGGATACTTCGATTACCCTTATTGTATCATCCTCATTTTTCTTGATTTCACTGGCATCTTTTTTATTATTTAAACAGCCTGTTATTTGCAGAGTATTAAGAAGCGGATTTCCAATATTTCCGCAGGTTTCAGTTTTCAGTCCATAGTCCTGCAATATTTTTCCGATTAGTGCTGTTACTGTAGTTTTTCCGTTTGTTCCTGTAACTGCAATAGTATTTTCTCTTTGTTTTGCATCCATAAAATGCCAGGCGAGCTCAAGTTCACTCCAGATTTCAATCTTTTTCCTGATTGCTTTTTTTATTAACGGCAGATCCATGGATACTCCGGGGCTGACAATAATGATATCTATCCTGTAAAGAAGATCTTCTTCTAAATCTTTTGTATTTCCTATGAAAAATTTTATTTTATTGTTATCTGCCAATCCGGAGTACTCTTCAGGAAGGATAAAATTCTTATTATCATCTGCTGCGATTAAATTTTTACTTATCGGGGTGAGTTTATCTAAAACAGACAGCCCGCTTCTGCCAAGTCCCAGAACAAGCACATTTTTATCTTTAAAAAATCTGTTTTTATCAATCTCCATATTATAACAAATTAATATTATCTGTTTTTACTTTAAGAATTTTATATAATAAATAAAGAAACCTGTACCTGCAAAAAGAAAACAGACCACCCAGAACCTCGTAATAACCTTGACTTCCGGCCACCCGAGAAGTTCAAAATGATGGTGAATAGGGGCCATTTTAAAAACTCTTCTTTTAAATGACTTGTACCAAATTACTTGTATCACAACAGATAAAGCCTCTACAACAAATATTCCTCCTATAACCAGGAGAAGAATTTCCTGTTTAAGAAGTATCGCAATTGCCGCAATAAGCCCTCCAAGGCTGAATGCACCAGTATCGCCCATAAATATCTCAGCAGGAGAAGTATTCCACCACAGAAATCCTATACAGGCAGCAACAGCGCCGCCGCATAGAACAGCTAAATCAATATCAAATTTTATGTTTGAAACTGTCCATTCAAGAAAAGCTATCAATATGAATACAGAAAGAACTATAGACGAAGTTCCGGCTGCAAGACCATCAAGCCCGTCAGTAAGATTAACTGCATTTGTAGCAAATAAAATAATAAAAATAACAATAAGATAATACCAATATCCTATATCAAATACATGATTGGTAAACGGAATACCGATTGTAGTAGGAAAATGCAAAACAAATCTTGAAAATAATATAAAATAAATACACACAATTATGAGAAGGCCTATTTTAACCCAGCCTCTAAGTCCGAGATTTCTATGCTTTTTAAACCCTATGAAATCATCTATAAAGCCGATTATACCGCATAATATGAAGATTGATAATGCAAAAATACCTTCTAAATTGAATTCATTGTGCCTGTAATATTTTATCAGGCTTACAATAATATAAGATATTCCGCCGGCTATAATAAAAACTATTCCACCCATTGTAGGCGTTCCGGCTTTTGTAGAATGAGATTTGGGGCCATCGGATCTGATACTTTTTCCGATATGTCTCTTTTTTTGAAAATTAATCAGAAAAATTGTCATAAAGACCGATATAATACCGCTAATTATAATTGAAAGAAATATCCAG
>JAMCQQ010000185.1 GCA_023379515.1 Actinomycetota bacterium | reverse complement strand
GAGATCATACTGAAATGGAAGTAAAGCTAATTACACCGATAGCAATGGAAGAGGGACTGCGTTTTGCTATCCGTGAAGGCGGAAGAACCATAGGTGCCGGAAGCATATCCAAAATAATAGAGTAGCAGGGAATATGGAGGACAATAATTGAATGCAGGAAAATTAGGACAAAAAATCAGAATAAAATTAAAAGCTTATGACAGTGAAGTAATCGACAGATCTGCAAAAAAGATAGTTGAAACTGTTGAAAGTTCAGGCGCAAAGGTTTCAGGACCAATACCACTTCCCAACAGAAAAAATGTTTTTTGTGTTATAAGATCGCCTCATGTGGATAAGGATTCAAGGGAGCATTTTGAAATAAGAACTCATAAAAGAATAATTGATATTCTTGACCCGAATCCAAAAACCGTAGACATGTTGATGAGGTTGAATCTTCCTGCGGGTATTGATATTGAAATAAAGTCCTAGCAGTTAATGAAAATTTTTAAAAATTAAAAATATTATTTGATTTATTTTAAAAATAAATATAAAATTTCATCTTTGTGTTTATAATTTATATTTTTTGATTTTTTATAGTTTTTTAGCAGTAAATTTTAGGCAGGAGAATCAGAATGGTACAGGCAATTTATGGAAAAAAAATAGGATCAACCCAGATATATGATGAAAACGGGAATGTTTTATGCGTTACGGCAATTGAAGCAGAGCCCTGCAAAGTAATGCAAATTAAAAATGTTGAATCTGATGGCTATAATGCTTTAAAAGTTGGCTTTGGCGCTGTAAAAGAAAAAAGATTAAGCAAACCCAAAAAGGGTGAGTTTACCAAGGCAAAAATTGAATCTGCTAAATATATGAGGGAAATAAGGCTTGATGATTTTAACAGCCAATATAAGGTTGGAGACAGTATTGATGTAAGTATTTTTAATGTTGGAGATATTGTAAAAATAACCGGAATATCAAGGGGCAAGGGATTTGCAGGAGTTATTAAGAAATATCATTTTCATCGTGGTCCTGTAACTCATGGTTCCCACAGTATAAGAAGAACGGGTTCAGTAGGAATGTGTTCTACTCCAAAAAAAGTTATGAAAGGCAAAAAAATGCCTGGAAGAATGGGCGGAATAAAAGTTACTGCACCAGGTACTAAAATAGTTGATATTTTATCGGAACAGAATTTAATTCTTATCAAAGGTTCTGTACCTGGAGCAAAGGGAACCCTGGTATACGTCAGGAAAGCTTAAATTATTAGGAGAAGATAATGGCAACTTTGGATATTTTAGATTTAAAGGGAAGCAGTAAGGATAAAATTGATATACCTGATGAAATAGTAAAACAGGAAGTCAATACAAATACTCTTCACCTTGAAGTAAAAAGGTTTCTTGCTGCCGCACGTTCAGGCACAAGCAAAACAAAAGGCAGAAGTGAAGTTAGCGGAGGAGGCAGAAAACCCTGGAGGCAAAAAGGTACAGGTAACGCAAGAGCCGGAAGTATAAGGTCTCCTTTGTGGAAGGGCGGAGGCATAATCTTTGGTCCGGTGCCAAGGGATTATTCCTTTAAGCTTAATAAGAAAGTTATAAGAAAATGTAAGTATATGGCACTTTCCGATAAGTTTAATGAAGGAAGGCTTATGGTTGTTTCCGAATTTAACTTTGAAAAACCAGGTACTAAAAATGCAAGTACGATTTTAGAAAATCTGAAGGTCTCCTCAGGCAAAGTTTTGATTGTACTTGAGCAATTGGATGGCAACGATTTATTATCTTTCAGAAATATGCCGAATGTTTTATTGACAACATGCAAATCCATGAATACTTATGAAATACTGGTAAGTGATTATGTGATATTTACAAAAAATTCGCTTGAAAAATTTTTAGAGGAGTTTTCCAATGCAAGACCCTAGAGATTTGATTATTGGACCAATAGTTTCAGAAAAAAGCTATGATTCAGTAAAAGACAACAGATATTCTTTTTATGTAGATCTTAGAGCAGAGAAAGGTGAAATAAAAAGAGCTGTTGAAAAGATATTTAATGTTAAAGTGCTTAAGATCAGCACTCTTAGCGTAAAGCCGAAACCTAAACGACTTGGGCGCAGCATCGGCACAAGTCCAAGACGAAAGAAAGCCATCGTAAGTCTTAGGAAAAAAGACAAAATCGACTTCTTTCAGTCTGCTTAATTTAAATTAAATAATTTTAAAAATTTTATATTTTACTAAAAAACAATTGTTTAATTATTGGGAAAAATATTTAGTTATACATGTAATTAATGTTTCTAATAAGTTGCGGAGGTAAATAAGTGGCTTTAAAAAAATATAAACCTACATCTGCCGGCAGGAGATTTGCAACAGTTTCAGATTTTGCTGATATTTCAGGCAATAAAAAATCTGAAAAGTCATTAACTGTTTCTTTAGTCAGAAAAGCAGGAAGAAATAATAATGGCCGTATAACAAGAAGACACAGTGGTGGAGGACATAAAAGGCTTTACAGGATTATAGATTTTAAAAGAAATAAGGCAGATATTCCTGCAAAAGTTTCTGCTATTGAATACGATCCTAACAGAAGCGCAAGGATTGCCCTGCTGGTTTATGCTGATGGTGAAAAAAGCTATATTATTGCGCCGAATGGATTAAAAGTTGGAGACAGTGTAATTTCGGGGGGAAATGCAGATATAAAGGTTGGAAACTGCCTGCCTCTTTCTCAAATTCCGGTTGGTACGATAGTTCATAATATTGAACTTAAAGTAAATAAGGGAGCAGCAATAGCCCGATCTGCCGGTTCATCAGCACAGCTTCTTGCAAAAGATGAAAGTTATGCGCAGATCAAACTGCCTTCAGGTGAAGTTAGAATGGTAGCAGTAAAATGCAGAGCGTGCATAGGTCAGGTTGGAAATCCTGATCATGAAATTGTTTCTCTGGGGAAGGCAGGACGTTCAAGATGGCTGGGTATAAGGCCTGGTGTAAGAGGAACTGCTATGAATCCTCATGATCATCCACATGGCGGAGGAGAAGGAAAAAATAAAACAGCAGGCAGGGATCCTGTTACTCCATGGGGTAAACCAACACTGGGTTACAGAACCAGGGATAAAAATAATCCTTCAAATAAGTTTATTATCAGGAGAAGGAAAGCATAATTTATAAACTGTTATTTTTTTATGTTTAGAGGAGGATTTAAATGTCCAGGTCTTTAAAAAAAGGACCTTTTGTTGAAGAAAGTTTAATGAAAAAGATTAGAGAAATGCAGGAAACAGGTGAAAAAAAGATTATCAGGACCTGGTCCAGAGAGTCAGTTATTTTTCCTGAAATGGTAAATTTTACTATTGCAGTTCATGACGGCAAGAAACATATTCCTGTATTTGTGTCTGAATCAATGGTAGGGCACAAATTAGGTGAATTTGCACCGACCAGATCAATCAGGCCTCATACTTTTAAAGGAAAAAGCGAAAAGGCAGCAGCGGTTAAAAAGAAAGCTAAATAAGGTGCATTTAAAGTTGAATTGTTTTATTTTGTGTTATTTAAAGGGGGCTGTTTATTTTGGAAGCTAAAGCTGTTACAAAACATATTGGTATTCCTGCTACTAAGGTAAGATATGTAGTGGAATTAATAAAAAATAAAAAAGTAAGTGATGCTGTGAGTCTTTTATCTTTGACACCCAGAGCTGCAGCAGTTTATGTAAGAAAAACAATTGAAAGTGCTGCAGCCAATGCTGCTGAAAATTTTAAAATGAAGGAAGATGAATTATTTATATCAAAGATTTATGTTACACAAGGCCCCACTCTAAAAAGATTCAGGCCCAGAGCAAGGGGCAAAGCTGATAGAGAAAGAAAAAGAAGCTCGCATTTATTTGTATGGGTGTCTGACGGCAAAACAGAGGAGGTTAAAAAAATTGGGTCAAAAAGTAAATCCTAATGGTTTAAGATTAGGGATTAATAGAGACTGGGAATCAAGATGGTTTGCAGTAAAGGATTATGCAAAATTCATTCTTGAGGATATCAGGATCAGGAAATTAATAAATGATCAGATTGCAAATTCAGGAATATCAAGAATTGAAATTGAAAGAACTTCCGATGAAGTAAAAGTTGATGTGCATACTTCGAAGCCGGGTGTTGTTATAGGGAAAAGAGGCGCAACCATAAATGATATGAAGGATTTGCTTCAGAAAGAGGTTGGGAAATCTGTTCAATTAAATATTATCGAAGTCAAAAAACCTGAACTGGTTGCAAAGCTTGTTGCTGAAGGAATTGCTTCACAACTTGAAGGCAGGGTAGGTTTCAGAAAAGCTATGAAAAAAGCTGTTTCTCTTACTCTTAAGTCCGGGGCTAAAGGTATCAAAGTTCAATGTTCTGGCAGGCTGGGCGGAGCGGAAATGGCAAGAACTGAATGGTATAGAGAAGGAAGAGTACCGCTTCATACTTTAAGGGCAGCAATAGATTATGGCTTTGCAGAAGCAAATACTACTTTTGGAAAAATTGGGGTTAAAGTTTGGATATATTTGGGGGATGTCATCATAGACAAGGTTTCTGTTTATGATAAAAAGAATGTCAGGGAAGAAAAGGAAAACGTAGCAAGTTAATAAAGGTTTAATATCAGAATTAAAGGATTTATTAGGTCAGGAGATATAATATGTCGCCAATGTTAATGCCAAAAAGAGTTAAACACAGAAAAGAGCAGCGTGGCAGAATGAGGGGAATGGCAAAGGGAGGAACAAAACTTTCTTTTGGTGAATACGGGTTGCAGGCAGTTGAACCCGGATGGGTTACAAGCAAACAGATAGAAGCAGCCAGAGTTGCTCTTACCAGATATATAAAAAGGGGAGGAAAGGTTTGGATTAATATTTTTCCGCATAAATCTGTAACTAAAAAACCTGCTGAAACCCGAATGGGCAGCGGAAAAGGTGCTCCCGAACACTGGGTAGCTGTTGTTAAACCCGGAAAAATTATGTTTGAACTTGCAGGTGTTACACCTGAAGTTGCACAGGAGGCTATGAGGCTTGCCTCACATAAATTGGCAATTAAAACCAAATATATTCAAGTTGAATAATTTAGCAAGTTAATTACTAAAGTCAGGTGGCAAAGAATGAAGGCTAACAGTATAAGAGAATTGTCAGAATCAGAACTTCAGTCAAGAATTTCTGAGGTAAAAAAGAATTTGTTTAATTTAAAATTTCAGAAAGCTTCAGGACAGCTTGATAATCCTATGAAGATAAAAAATTTAAAAAAAGATATTGCAAGGATTGAAACTGTTGCAAGAGAACTAAAGCTCGGTATTAAAATTTCAAAAATAAATAAAAAGTTTGAAAAAGCGGCAGAAGCAAAACAAACAAAAAAAATAAAAGCAGCAAAAGAAAAATCAGAAAAGGAAAAAGCTGAAGTTAGGGAAACTGCTGAAGTTAAGGAAGCAAGGCAGAATATAAGAAGGAAAAAAACAAAGTAAAAGTTTATTTTTAGTCTTTAAATAAGGGGGACTCTTTGGAAAGAGGAATTAGAAAATCCAGAAGCGGAAGTGTTGTAAGTGACAAAATGGATAAAACCATTGTAGTTCAGGTTGAATATCACTACAAACATCCTTTGTACAAAAAAATTTTGAAGAAAGTTAAAAATTATAAAGCTCATGATGAAAATAATGAAGCCAAAGTTGGCGACAAGGTAAAGATTTCAGAAACAAGGCCATTAAGCAGAACAAAAAGGTGGAGACTTGTTGAAATAATTAAGAAAGCAGAATAATTGAAAGCAGGTTATAAGGAAGGGCTGTAAGATGATTCAATCTTATTCTAGAGTTAGAGTAGCCGACAATACCGGTGCAAGAGAGTTAATGTGTATTAGAGTTCTGGGCGGCACAAGAAAAAGATATGCAAAAATTGGGGATATATTTGTGGCAACTGTTAAAGATGCCAATCCGGGTGGAGTTGTTAAAAAAAGTGATGTTGTAACTGCTGTTCTTGTAAGATCTGTAAAGAAATACAGAAGGAGAGATGGCTCTTATATCAGATTTGATGAGAATGCAGCAGTTATTATAGATAAACAGGGAAATCCCAGAGGAACAAGAATTTTTGGTCCGGTCGCAAGGGAGTTAAGAGAGAAAAATTTTATGAAAATAATTTCCCTGTCTCCGGAAGTAGTTTGATACATTTTTAAATCAGGAGTAAAAATATGATTAAAATTAAAAAAAATGACAAGGTAAAAGTTATCCAGGGCAAGGATAAAGGCAGGGTTGGAAAAGTATTAAGAATAAGTCCTGCCAAGGAAGCAGTATTTGTAGAAGGAGCCAATATTATTAAAAGGCATACCAGATCAAAAGCCCAGAATAAACCTGGCGGCATTATTAAAAAGGAAGGTCCCATTAACATATCCAATGTTAAGCTTGTTTGCCCGGGTTGTGGGAAAGATACAAGAGTTGGTTTTGAAATAAAAGACGATAATGAAAAAGTAAGAGTCTGCAAGAGCTGCAGACAACAAATTTAATTTTAAGCTGTAAAAGAGGATAAATTATGACAGAAATAAAACGACCCAGATTAAAAGAAAAGTATGAAAAAGAAATTATAAGCCAGTTAATAACAGAATATAAATATAAAAATGTTATGCAGGTTCCCAAGCTGCAGAAAATTACAATAAATATGGGTATAGGCTCAGCAACTTCAAATCCGAAAGATCTTGAAACTGCAGTCAGAGATTTAACCAGGATAAGCGGACAAAAGCCGGTAATAACCAAAGCAAAAAAATCAATAGCAAGCTTTAAGGTCAGGGAAGGTAATGCGATTGGATGCAAAATTACTCTAAGAGGTGCCAGAATGTATGAATTTTTGGACAGACTTTTAAATATTGCTATTCCGCGAACTAAAGATTTCAGAGGAATTTCCAAAAAAGGTTTTGACGGCAGTGGTAACTATACTCTTGGTTTAAGAGAGCAAACTATATTTCCTGAAGTAGATCTGGAAGATTCGCAAGTTATTAAAGGAATGAATATCACTTTTACCATTAATTCAAAAAATGACGCGGATTCTTACAGTTTGCTTGAAAAATTTGGTTTTCCATTTAAAAAATAATTTTTTATTACAGGAGGATTTTTTGGCTAAAAAGTCATTAATTGTAAAACACAGCAGAACACCTAAGTTTCCATCAAGAAAATATAACAGGTGCAACAGGTGCGGCAGACCAAGAGGATATTTCAGAACTTTTGGTTTGTGCAGGATTTGTCTTAGGGAGCTTGCTTACGAAGGAAAAATACCTGGACTGACAAAGTCCAGCTGGTAATTAAAGGAGGAATTAATGGTTGTTTCGGACCCTATTGCTGATATGCTGACAAGAATTAGAAATGCCAATAAGGCAAAGCTTAATTTTGTTGATATTCCTGATTCAAGAATTAAACAGGATATTGCAAAAATTATGTTTGAAAAGGGTTTTATAAAAAATTTTGAGGTAACAAACAGCAATGCTGTCAAGTCTATCAGAGTATATTTGCAATTTGATAAAAACAAAAATAGTGCGATCACCGGAATCAGGAGAATAAGCAAACCTGGATTAAGAGCATATGCTAAAAGGGATGAGATTCCTAAAATACTCGGCGGGATTGGTACGGTTATAATTTCAACATCAAAAGGAATCATGACGGGTTCTGAAGCAAAAAGATTAGGTCTTGGCGGCGAAATTATTTGTTACATCTGGTAATGTAAAAGGGGGATTTAAAAGTGTCCAGAATTGGAAAGATACCGATTGAAATTCCATCAGGAGTAAGTATAAATATTAATGGAAATAAAGTATCTGTGAAAGGAAAACTTGGAGAACTTACTCAAGAGATTGGAGATTATGTAAATTTATCTGTTGAGGAAAACAAATTAGTTTTAACAAGAAAATCAGATGATAAAACAGGCCGTTCCCAGCACGGTCTTTACAGAAGCCTTTTAAATAATATGGTTAAAGGGGTAAGTGAAGGATTTGAAAAGTCACTTGATATCATTGGTGTCGGATATAGGGCAAGCAAAAAAGGAAATGATCTTGAAATTCTGATAGGGTATTCAAATCCTGTTTTTGTCAAGGCAATTGACGGGATTACATTTGATTTGCCAAATCAGAATCTTATAATTGTCAAAGGAATAGATAAGCAAAAAGTTGGGGAAGTAGCCTATATGATTAGAAATATCAGAAAACCTGAACCTTATAAAGGCAAGGGCATTAAATATAGGGATGAAGTTATTAAAAGAAAAGTTGGGAAAACTACAGCTTCCGGCGGTAAAGTTGGTGCTAAAAAATAGTCAGTTCGGATGTATTAGAATTAATTTTAAGGGAATTCAATAATTTTAAGTATTTTTTTAATATACAGGAGTTTTAATGAGAACTAAAAGAAAAATCAGGAATAAGGCTGAAAGAAGAAAGTTATCAGTCAGGGCTAAAATAAATAAAATTACTGATCGGCCAAGGCTTTGTGTTTTTAGGAGCAATAATTATGTTTATGCTCAAATTATAGATTCTAAGACTGGCAGCACTATTACTGGCATAAGCAGTAAGATAATTGAAAAAACACCTGACGAAAAGGGTTATCTGGGAGTTTGTTTCAGGACAGGCAAAGCCCTTGCAGAAAAAGCAAAGGAAAAAAATATCGATAAGGTTGTGTTTGACAGAGGCAGCCTTAAATATCATGGAAGAATAAAAGCTTTGGCAGACGGTGCCAGAGACGGAGGATTAATATTTTAAACAGGTTTTTATTTAAGGAGGAGAGTAGTGCCGGAATTTTCTAAAGAAGGAAATATTGCTGAAAAAGTTTTAAAAATAAACAGGGTAGCCAAAGTTGTAAAAGGCGGAAGAAGATTCAGCTTCTCAGCGCTGGTTGCAGTTGGGGATATGGATGGAATGGTTGGAGTAGGCTTCGGTAAAGCCAATGAAGTTTCCATTGCAATACAAAAAGGTGTTCATGCTGCAAAAAAGAATATGTTCAGAATTCCAATAAAAAGTGGCACAATACCCTATGAGATTAATGCAGTTAAGGGTGCGGGTCATGTATTTATTAAACCTGCCACCCATGGAACAGGCGTAATTGCAGGAGGACCTGTAAGAGCAATAATGGAACTTGCAGGCATTAAGGATGTTGTTGCCAAATCCATAGGAAGTTCAAATGCTATGAGTATTGTAAATGCAACAATAGACGGACTTAAAAGTATTAAAAGTCCGGGCGAATTAATTAATAAGGCATAAGCTTTTTAGGAGTCAAAATGGTAAATCTTAACGATCTGGGGCCAGCTTATGGTTCAGTTAAAAATAAAAAAAGAGTGGGAAGAGGAAATGCTTCCGGTCATGGAACAACTTCAGGAAGAGGGAGCAAGGGGCAGCTTTCCAGATCAGGCGGCAAGAGCAAGACAAGGCTTGGATTTGAAGGCGGACAGATGCCTTTAAATAGAAGGATTCCTCATCTTAAAGGTTTCAAAAATACCCGTAAAAAAGAATTCAATATTATAAATTTAAATCAGCTCGAAAAATTTGATGAAGGTTTTACTGTTGATTTTGATGCTCTGGTAAACATGGGTATGATAATGGACAGAGATAATAAAGTTAAAATATTAGGTAATGGGAGTCTGACAAAAAAGCTGATTATTAAAGCTGATTGTTTCAGCAAAAGTGCAATTGAAAAAATAGAAAAAGCCGGAGGAAAAGCGGAGGCAATTTAATGTTTCGGGCACTGTTAAATGCTTTTAGAATCAGGGAATTAAGAAACAGGATATTATTTACTGTTGGAATTCTTGCGCTTTACAGATTTGGAGCTAATCTTACTATTCCCGGAGTTGATCCTTCAAAACTGCTTGATCAGGTTGAAAAAGGAATCATAGGAATGATGGATTTGTTTTCAGGCGGTGCTCTTGGAAAATTTTCAGTTTTTTCACTTGGCATCATGCCTTATATTACATCTTCAATTATCATGCAGCTTCTTCAGGTAGTAATTCCCAAACTTGATGCTCTTGCTAAGGAAGGAGAAAGCGGCAGGAGAAAAGTAAACCAGATTTCAAGATATGTAACTGTTGGTCTTGCACTTATTCAATCTTTTGCAATGACTTTTTATTTCAGAAACTTTGGGGCTGTTCCAAATTTTGATCTGGTGCACGTAAGCTTGATAATTTTGACATTAACAGCAGGGACAACAGTTATTATGTGGCTGGGAGAATTAATAAATCTGCATGGTATCGGAAATGGTATTTCACTGATTATCTTTGCTTCAATTGTTTCAAGAATTCCAGGCGGATTAATCAGTTTGTTCAGAATAAAGGGAACAAACTGGTTTTTAATTGGGTTATTTGCACTTATTTCAGTCGGGGTTGTCATGGCAATAATATTAATTACACAAGGCGAGAGAAGAATTCCTGTTCAGTATGCAAAAAGAATTGTAGGCAGAAAAGTATTTGGAGGTCAGACAACATATATCCCTCTTAAAGTTAATCAGTCAGGAGTTATGCCGATAATTTTTGCAGTATCCATGCTTCTTTTCCCTGCAACAATTGCACAATTTATTAATGTTAAATGGCTGCAAAGTCTTGCAAACTGGTTAAGTCCTTCCATAGGAGGCAGAATAAATCCGTTTTATATCATTGTTTATTCTTTGCTTATCATAGCTTTTGCTTACTTTTATACTGCAATTGCTTTTAATCCAAGTGAAACTTCCGAAAATTTAAGAAAGTATGGCGGTTATATTCCCGGACTTCGTCCCGGCAAGAATACATCAGATTTTCTTTCAAATATTTTAAACAGGATAACTCTTCCCGGGGCAATTTTTCTTGCCATTATAGCAATACTTCCTGAAATATTGATTGATACGATGGGTATACCATTTAAATTTGGGGGAACCTCAGTATTAATTGCTGTCAGTGTTGCTCTGGAAACTATGAAATGGATTGAGTCACAACTGATGATGAGAGATTATGAAGGATTTATTAAATGAGATTAATTTTTCTTGGAGCGCCTGGTGTTGGAAAGGGAACACAGGCAAAAAAAATTGCATCAAAATTTAATATTCCCCATGTTTCAACTGGTGACATACTAAGAGCTGAAATCAAAAAAGGCAGTATTTTAGGAAAAAAAGCTGCAGAATTTGTGCACGGCGGCAAACTGGTACCGGATGAAATTATTCTGGAAATGATTAAAGAACAGTTTAAAACTGACAGATTTAAATCAGGGTTTTTGATGGATGGTTTTCCAAGAACTCTTGAACAGGCTGAAAAATTCTCGAAACTTTTAAAAGAACTTGATATAAAAATTGACAGAGTGATAAATATTGTTGTTGATGAAGAGGAAATTGTAAAAAGGCTTACAAACAGACTAGTTTGCGGTGAATGCAAAAAAATATTCAGCTTAAGTGAAGTTAATAAAAACGGCAGTTTTTTATGCGATGTTTGCGGAAGTGAACTTTCAAAGAGAAAAGATGACTCTGAAGAAGTTATCAAGCACAGAATTGAAGTTTATAAATCACAAACACAGCCTTTGGTTGAATTTTACAGTAAAAAAAAGCTTCTTGAAAATATTGACGGGCATGGAACAGAAGATGAAATTTTTGAAAGGATTTTAGCTCGTTTATGATTATTTACAAGTCAGAAGATGAGATTAAAATCATGAAAAGGGCTGGTGAACTTGTTGCCAATGTTCTTTTAAAACTTGAAAGCATTATAAAGCCCGGCATAACTACGGAATTTTTGGACAGGACTGCAGAGGAAATAATTATTTCGCGTAATGCAAAGCCGGCATTTAAAGGATATCTGGGCAGAATTTCAAAAATACCTTTTCCTGGAACAATATGTGTTTCAGTAAATGAGGAAGTTGTCCATGGAATTCCTGGCAAGCGGATTTTATATGAGGGTGATCTGGTATCAATAGACGTTGGTGTGCAGCTTGACGGATTTTTTGGAGATGCAGCTAGAAGCTATAAAGTTGGCAGGGCAGGAAACAAAATTGAAAAGATTATGCAAACTACATGGGATGCTTTAAATGATGCAATTGACAAGTGTGTTGAGGGAAACAGACTGGGAGATATCTCTCACGCAATTGAATCAAGAGCAGCAACCAATGGATTTTCAGTTGTAAAGGATTTTGTAGGACACGGGATTGGAAGAAATATGCATGAGGATCCTCAGGTTTTAAACTATGGTCCCGCTCATCAGGGTCCTTTGCTTAAAAAAGGAATTGTTCTTGCAATCGAACCTATGTTAAATGAGGGAGAAAGTGATATCGAAGTATTGAAAGACTCTTGGACAGTAGTAACAAGGGACGGAAAAATTTCCTGTCATTTTGAAGACACAGTTGCTGTCACTTCAAAGGGCTCAACAATATTGACAAGATTATAAGCAGTTCAAAATATAATTTAAAAAAGTTATAGACATTTTTTGTAATATTTGATATTTTTTAAATTTGCTTTATTTTTTTGAAAGCGGGAGGATATTATTTCAGAAAAAGAAGAAATAATTGAAGTTGAAGGAACAATACTTGAAGCATTACCAAATGCAATGTTTCGGGTGGAACTTGAAAACGGACATAAAATTCTTGCACATATTTCAGGTAAGATGAGAATGCATTATATTAAAATATTGCCGGGAGATACTGTTAAAGTTGAGTTGTCTCCGTATGACCTGACAAGGGGCAGAATAATTTACAGAAAAAAATAATTATATTATTTTATATGGTTTGGCAATTAAGTTTTTAGATTATTATCCTGAAAGACAGATTCAGGATTTTATTAAATTTTAAAGGGATACAAAAAAATACAAAAATATATTTAAATAAAGGAAATTATAATGAAAGTCAGACCGTCAGTTAAAAAAATTTGTAATGATTGCCGTATTATAAGACGTGAGGGCAAGGTAATGATTATTTGTAAAAATCCCCGTCATAAACAAAGACAAGGTTAAGGAGGAAATTCAAGTGGCAAGAATTGCTGGAATCGATATTCCAAGGAATAAACATATAGTTATTGCTCTTACTTATATTTACGGTATTGGTAAACCAACTGCTTTAAAAGTTTTGACCGGTCTCGGCATAGATCCGGCAAGAAAAACCAGTGATTTAACTGAAGAAGAAGTAATAAAAATCAGAGAATATGTTGATTCAAACTTTAAAGTTGAAGGCGATTTAAGAAGGGACGTAAGCCAGAGTATTAAAAGGCTTATTGAAATTAATTCCTATAGGGGCATAAGGCATAAGAGAAATCTGCCCGTCAGAGGCCAGAGAACTCATACTAATGCTAGAACAAGGAAGGGCAGAAAGCCTTCAGTAGGTATTAAGAAAAAAACAACGGCTACCGTTAAATAATCAGGAGGATAAATTTGGCTACCAAGCAAACTGCTAAAAAAAGAATTAAAAGAAAGGAAAGAAAGAATATTCCATATGGGATTGCTCATATTCAATCAACCTTTAACAATACAATTGTTAATATAACGGATCTGAACGGCAACTCAATCGCATGGGGTAGTGCGGGCGGTCAGGGATTTAAAGGTTCAAGAAAAAGCACACCTTTTGCTGCTCAGGTTACCGCAACTGCAGTTGCAAAATCAGCCCAGGAACACGGAGTGTCAAAAGTCGATGTGAGGGTTAAGGGTGTAGGCTCCGGCAGAGAAACTGCAGTAAGATCCCTGCAGGCTGTTGGTCTGGAAATAGGATCAATTACAGATGTTACTCCTGTTCCTCATAATGGGTGCAGGCCGCCAAAAAGAAGAAGGGTATAAAATTTGAATGTCTATAAATATTTACTATAAGGAGTTATTTTAGATGGCTAGAATTAAGGACGCTGTTTGCAAGTTGTGCAGAAGAGAAAAAGAAAAATTATTTTTAAAAGGCTTAAGGTGCTATACGGATAAATGCGGAGTTACAAAAAAACCATATGTTCCGGGGCAGAAAGCAAAAATGAGGCTGGTTGAATCAGAATATTATACACAACTAAGAGAAAAGCAAAAAGCTAAAAGGTATTATGGTGTTCTTGAAGCTCAATTTTTAAATTATTACAGAAAAGCAACAAGAAAGTCGGGAATTACAGGGGAAGTTCTCCTGCAGCTTCTTGAAACAAGGCTTGATAATGTATTGTATCTTATGGGATTTGCAACATCAAGGGCACAATCAAGGCAGATTATTTCACATGGCCATGTTCAGGTAAACAATAAAAAGGTTAACATACCCTCATTTCAGATAAAAGAAGGACAGGAAGTTAAAATAGCAGAAAAAAGTAAGGAATTGATTCCTGTTGTCGAAGCCAGGGATAGTGCGCAAAGCCTAAGCATCCCGGAATGGCTGGAGGTAGATTTTAAGAATTTGAAGGGTAAAGTTGTAAGAATTCCCGTGAGAGCTGACATTAAAGCACCTGTTAATGAACAAATGATTGTCGAACTTTATTCAAAATAATTCTTAAAAATTACTTATATTGATATTTGTATTATTATTTTTATAATTTTTCTCTCTTAATTTCAGGAGGTTAAAATAAATTGTTAAAGATGCATAAACCAATTATTAATGTAAAAATTATCAATGATTTTGAAGGCGAATTTGTGCTTGAGCCTCTGGAAAGAGGATTCGGTCACACGTTAGGTAATTCTATAAGAAGAGTTTTACTGTCTTCAATAGAAGGTGCAGGAATAACTAAAATCAGAATTGAAAATGTTCAGCATGAATTTTCCACACTCGAAGGCTTAAAAGAAGATATTATTGAACTTGTTGGTAATTTAAGACAGATAGTTTTTAAAATGGAGCTTTCGGATCTTGCAATAGTCAAAGTTAATAAAAGTGGTCCATGTGAGATTACTGCTGCTGATATCAGTCTTCCCGCTGAAGTTGAAATCATAAATAAGGATTGCTATATTGGAACATTATCTAAAAACGGGAATTTAAAAGTTGAGATGGTAGTAGAAAAAGGTAAAGGCTACCGGAATGCTGAAGAAAACATATCACAGGGAGATCCAATAGGTGTAATACCCGTTGATACGGTTTTTTCCCCGATAAGAAGAGTAATGTTTAAAGTTGAAAATACACGTGTAGGACAAATGACCAACTTTGATAAACTTACCATGACCATAAAAACAAATGGCAGTATTAAACCGGAAGAGGCATTAAGCCAGTCTTCAAAAATTATAAATGATTATATGTCGTTAATGATTGATTTGTCAGAAAAAACAAAGAATGAAGATCCTATTTTTGAGAAGATTGAGCAAAAGGCTAAGAAACAGCAGTACCCTTCCATTGAGGATCTGGAACTTTCTGTAAGATCATATAATTGTCTTAAAAGAGCAGGTATAGATAGTGTGGAAAAACTTCTGCAGTACACGGAAGATGAGTTGCTTGATATCAGAAATTTTGGTCAGAAATCCATACAGGAAGTTAAAAATAAGGTAAGTGAACTTGGTCTATCATTCAAGAAAAAGTAAAGCAGGAGAATATAGAATATGGTACAGCCAAAAAAGGGAAGAAGATTAGGTGGAAGCGGTACACACCAGAAAGCAATAATGAAAAATCTTGCCATCTCATTATTTGAAAATGGTAAAATTGAAACTACAACAGCTAAAGCTAAATTTTTAAGAATGTTTGTTGACAAATTAGTAGTGTTTGCAAAAAAAGGCGATCTTGCATCAAGAAGACAATGCTTAAAGCTTTTAGGTAATTATGGCACTGTTCAAAAATTATTTAATGAAATAGCTCCTGCTACTTATACACGGTCAAGCGGTTTTACAAGAATTGTCAGATTGAAAAACAGGCTTGGTGACGGAGCGGAAATAGTTCAGATAGAGCTGTTAAAATAATAATCATTGATATCTTATAATTTTTTTAATGATTAATTATAAGGCTGTAATTGAATATGATGGAACATGTTTTTGTGGTTTTCAAATTCAGCCTGAAGGGTTAAGAACAATTCAGGGAGAAATTATCAAAGTTCTTGGCCATATTTTGAATAAGGAAGTTAAAATTGCTTATGCTGGAAGAACAGACAGCGGAGTTCATGCAACAAATCAGGTTATAAACTTTAAATGTGAAAAAAGCCTTGACCTGTATAAATTTAAATGGGCACTGAACTGTCTTCTTCCCGAAGATATAACTGTAAAATCAGTGGAGAAAGTACCGGACTTATTTGACTCAAGACGTGATGCAGTGTGGCGGCAGTACAGTTATTTTGTAGTTAATGATAATTATCAAAGTGTTTTTTTGAAAAAATACAGTATTCTGGTTTGCAAAAAGCTGAATCTGGATATCATGATAAAGTCCTGCAGGCTTTTTACAGGCAAAAAGGATTTTACATCTTTTTGCAGCCCGAATGATGAAAAGGAAAACAAAATCAGGGAAGTTTTTGAATTTGATATTTTTAAAAATAATCTTTTTGGTACAAACGAAGTTATTATTTTTAAAATCAAGGCAAATTCCTTCCTTTATAATATGGTAAGGATTATTGTCGGAACTTTGCTTGAAATTGGTAAAGGCGTAAGAGATATTTCAGCAATAGAGAAAGCTTTTAAGTATAATGACAGAAATTTAACAGGCAGAATTGTCGAAGCTAAAGGATTGTTTCTTACCGGAGTAGGATACAAATAGTTTTATTACCCGATTGGAGGATATATGGTAACTGTTGGCACAAAAACTTATAGTGCAAAAGAAAAAGACATTGAAAAAAAATGGTATGTAGTGGACGCAAGTGGAAAAACACTTGGAAGAATTTCAACTGAAATCGCAAAAATACTAAGGGGTAAAAATAAACCTGCATTTACTCCTCATATTGATTGTGGAGATTATGTAATTGTCATAAATTCAAGCAAACTTGTTGTTACAGGAAATAAGCTTGAGGACAAAAAATATTACAGACATTCCGGATATATTGGAAATTTAAAAGTTACCAGTCTTGGAAAGTTAATGAAAAAAAGTCCGGAGTATGTGCTTTTAAAGGCTGTAAAAGGTATGCTGCCTCATAACATACTGGGAAGAAAGTTGTTAAAAAAATTAAAAGTATATCCGGGACCTCTGCACCCTCATAAAGCGCAGAAACCGGAGGCTATTGACATACAGCAAAGTTAAGATTAATTTAAAATGAATGGTGTTTTATTAGGAGTTTTATTACAAAGACCTGATTTTACAGGCTTGGTTTTTTCGGAAGTTAAAAGGAGAAGAGTTTGGTAGAAGAAGTTAAATATTATGCAACTGGAAGAAGAAAAGAATCTTCGGCTAAAGTTTGGCTTAAGCCCGGGGAAGGTAAAATAATTGTTAATGCAAGAGATTTTAAAGATTATTTTCCAAGAGATACCCTGATTAATATGATTACAGAGCCGTTTAATCTGACCGGCACTCTTAATGCTTACGATGTAACTGCCTTAATTGAAGGCGGCGGTGTGTCCGGACAGGCCGGAGCTTTAAGGCATGGTATTTCAAGGGCGCTGCTGGAAGTAAATCCTGATTACAGAATTATTTTAAAAAAAGAGGGATTTTTAACCAGAGATGCAAGGATGAAGGAAAGAAAGAAATACGGTCTGAAAAAAGCAAGAAAAAGACCTCAATTCTCAAAGAGATAATTTATTTCTTTTTTTAATGAGTTTTCCATGTATTAAAATAAATTTAAACAAGATTGCAGGTAATGCAGAATTAATCAACGGCCGATGTGTCAGGTCTGGCATATCGGTCGTTGGCGTTACAAAGAGCATACTGGCAGATATTAAGATAACAAAAATTCTTAAGAAATCAGGGATAAGAATTTTTGGAGACAGCAGACTTTTAAATCTGCAGAAGCTGCGCAATTATTTTGGTTACGGACAAAAACTTATTCTTTTACGTACCCCCATGATTTCCGAATGCGAAACTCTAGTAGAAATTTGTGATGAATCACTACAGACTGAACCTGAAACAGTCAGGGTTATATCAGAGATTTGCAAAAGAAAGAAAATAAACCATAACATTATTATAATGATTGAAACTGATGACAGGCGTGAAGGCATATATCCTTCGGAAGCAATAGCTTTTTTTGACGAAGCATACAGAAAATACAGGAATATAAAAGTTACCGGGCTGGGTACAAATGCAAGGTGCCTTTCAAAAAGAAAACCTGCATTAAAAAGCATAGATTATTTGATCAGGTTAAGGGACAGGATAAACAAGTTATATGGTTATAAAATTCCTATTATTTCAGGAGGCAATTCCAGTTTATGGAAATATATTGAAGCAGGAATTCTCCCTGAAGAAGTAAACCAGGTAAGAATAGGCGAAGCCATTTTTATTGGTAATGAAACTTCAAATTATGAAGTAATTAAAGAGGCACATTCAGACTGTTTTATTCTCGAAGCTGAAGTTATTGAAGTTAAAGAAAAAAAGGATAAAATTTATAAGGCAATACTTGCTCTTGGTGTTCAGGATGTCAACTGTAAGAATCTGAAAATAAAAAATCCTTTTTATGAAATAATCGGACAAAGCAGCGACCATACTGTTATTGGTTTGAAAAAAGAATGTGTCAACAATTATTTTTTAAGACTGGATTTGCCGGAAGATGAAAGTTTTGAAAAAGAACAATATAATAAAAAAGATAATTTTTCACGTGAATTAAAAGTTGGAAGTATTGTAAGATTCGGTCTGGATTATTTTGGTCTTTTATCATGTATGACTTCACCTTTTGTAGAAAAGAAATATGTTTGACAAGAGATTTAGCTCATAATATCAAAATTAGTGAAAGCATTTCCAATTTCATGATAGGGACAAAAGTAAGAGTACAAGAATCAGGCTGAGTATTTCGAAAACACGCAATCTTTGCCCCAGCTTAGGCAAAGCTTGCTCGGTTTCAGGCTTCGCTCTCCTCTTTAGAGAGGAACCTTGCCCGCTCAGCCTTCAAACGGTTTTCTTAAGTCACCCAGCCTGATCTAATAATTTATTTTCAATTATGAAAAAGGAAATGCTAACAAAATTAGTTAACAGATTTTTTTATAAGTTATGTAATTTTTAATATATAATTTACTGAGTTAGTTTTTTTAAATATAGATATTGGTATTAAATAGATATTTGTATGAGAAATTATTCCTGATATCATATTAAAATTAAAATATTTTAGGAGTTTGGAGTGGATAAAAATTTAAGAAATTTGTTTGGAACAGACGGTATAAGAGGAATAGCCAATGAAAATTTAACTCCCGAATTTGCTTTAAAAGTTGGAAAGGCAGTATCCAAATTCTTAATATCAGGGGGCAAGAAAGGCAAAATATTAATTGGTAAAGACAGCAGGCCTTCAGGTGATTTTCTTGAGGCATCACTTTCAGCAGGAATTCTGTCAAGCGGCAGTGATGTTTACAGGGCAGGTATTTTAAGTACTCCGGGAGTAGCGCTTCTTACAAAAATTTTTAATATGGATGGAGGTATTGTTATTTCTGCTTCTCATAACCCCCTTGAAGATAACGGGATAAAAATTTTTAAAACAGGCGGTGAAAAATTAACTGATGAGCAGGAACGATTAATTGAAGAATATATATTAGATGGTAACATGTCAAATTCAGATACTCCGGTTGGACTTGAAGTTGGAAGATTTAAAAATCTTGATGATCCGGAAGAAGCTTATATAAAAAATATTACAAAGAGATTTTCATTTAACCTTAATAAATTAAAGATTGCAGTTGACTGTGCAAACGGTGCCACAAGTATTGTAGTACCGAAAGTGCTTTCAATGTATGGCGCAGATGTCAGAAGCTTTAATAATAATATTGAAAGCGGGCTTATAAATAAAAACTGCGGTTCTACCCATCCTGAAGTTTTAAAGCAAATAGTAAAAGAAAGCGGTGCGGAAATCGGATTTTCTTATGATGGAGACGGAGACAGGGTAATAGGATGCGACAGCAGGGGCAGGATTCTGGATGGTGATGTCATAATGGCATTTTGTGCCATAAACATGAAAAATAAAGAGTTGTTAAAGAATAATTCTGTTGTAACAACAATCATGGCAAATTATGGTTTTGAAAAGACTATGACGGAAAATAACATTAAAGTTTATAAAACAAAAGTTGGCGACAGGTATGTTCTTGAAAAAATGGTGGGAACAGGCAGTATCCTCGGAGGAGAGCAGTCCGGACACATAATATTTAGAAATTTCTCTCATATAGGTGACGGACTTGTTTCAACACTGATTTTTCTTCAATTATTAAATGAAACAGGAGTCAAAATAGATAAAATTTATGATACTATCGAGCATTATCCTCAACTTTTAAAGAATCTTAAGGTAAAAAATAAAGCTGAAATAATGCAAAGCAGCAAGTTAAAACAAAAAATTTCAGAAGCTGAAAGTAAACTTTCAGGCAACGGGAAAATTATTGTAAGACCTTCAGGCACAGAATCAATAGTCAGAGTAATGGTTGAAGCTAAAACTCATGAACTTGCCCTTGAAATTCAGGATGATATATGTAATTTTATTTCGAAGCTTAATTAGTTCCCGGTGATTAACTCATTATAGAAGCATTTCTAATTTCGTGATAGGGATAAAAGTAAGGTTACAAGAATCAGGACCAAGAATCAGGCTGGGTTTTGAGAAAACCGTATGAAGGCTGAGCGGGCAGGGCTCCTCTCTAAAGAGGAGAGCGAAGCCTGAATCTGAGCAAGCTTTGACTCGCTGGGGCAAAGCTTGCGTGTTTTCGAAATACCCAGCCCTGATTCAGTAATTTGTTTGCAATCACGAAATTGGAAATGCTAACAATAATTATTGATAGATTATTTGTTAAAATTAAGCTAAAAAAATATAATTTTTACCTGCAATTAAAAAAATCTGCTATCATATCTATAATTATTTTCAATTTAAGCTTAATATTTGTTTGCTTATGTATTTTATAAATTTTAGTTCACAGGAGTGATTATGTGCGGAATAATAGCATATATTGGGGATAAATATTGTAAGGATATTATTATAAATGGCCTTAAAAGGCTTGAATATAGAGGCTATGATTCTGCAGGGATAGCAATTTTAATGCAGAATTGCAAAAGTAATGAAAAAGATCCTGAAAATAAAATAGCAGTTGCAAAACAGGCAGGCAAGATAAAGGATCTGGAAGAATCCATAAAGGATCTGGATTTTGACAGCCATATTGGCATTGGTCATACAAGATGGGCAACTCATGGTGCACCTACTCAAATAAATGCCCACCCGCATTCTGATTGCACAGGAAAGATTACAGTGGTCCATAACGGCATAATTGAAAATTATGCTGAGCTTAAGGAGGAATTAATTCAAAAGGGTCATGAATTTATTTCAGAAACTGATACTGAAGTACTGCCTCACCTGCTTGAAGAATATGGGAACGGTGATTTGCTTACTGCAATGCAAAAACTGATAAAAAGAATTAAAGGTTCCGGTGCAATAGTTGCTTTAAATGCTGATTTTCCTGATGAAATTGTAGGAGCAAGGATAGCAAGCCCTCTTATAATAGGAGTCAGCAGAGATGGGAACTTCCTTGCGTCAGACATGCCTGCAGTCCTGGAGCATACAAGAAGCTTTATTATTGTTAATGATTTTGAAACAATAAGAATTAAAAGGGATAAAGTAGAAATCTTTGATATTGATGGAAAAATTATTAGCAGAGATCCATTCAAGGTTAACTGGTCTATTACAAGTGCTGAAAAATCAGGTTATGAAGATTTTATGGAAAAGGAAATATTTGAGCAGCCCTTTGGTATTAAAGAAACAATGAGGGGAAGACTTGTTGACGGCCAGTTGCAATTTGAAGAATTAAATATTTCAGAAAACCAGATAAGAAATTTAAACAAGATCCAGATTATTGCATGCGGAACTTCTTCACATGCAGCATTGCTAGGAAAACAGTTGATTGAAAGATGGGCAAGAATTCCTGTAGAAGTGGAAGTGTCATCAGAATACCGTTATAAGAATCCCATAGTTGAAGAAAATTGCCTGTTTATAGCTATTACCCAATCCGGGGAAACAATAGATACCCTGGCAGCCATAAGGGAAGCTAAATCAAAAGGAGCAAAAATTGTGGCAATAACAAATGTTGTAGGAAGCACTGTGGCAAGAGAGTCCGACTCTGTAATTTATACCCATGCCGGTCCTGAAATCGGGGTTTGTGCTACAAAAACTTTTACAGCACAAATAATAATAATGTATCTGATGTCATTATACTTTGGAAAAGTAAAAGGAAACATCAGTCAAAGCAGATATGAGAAAATTGTTGAAGAGCTAAAATTAATACCGGATAAGGTGCAGTTAATACTTAATGACGCAGGTAAAATAAAGAAGATAGCTGATCACCTGTATAAGTATAGAACATTTTTATTTCTTGGCAGAATATTTGGCCTGCCAGTAGCACTTGAAGGGGCTTTAAAATTAAAGGAAATTTCCTATATTCATGCAGAAGGATATGCAGGCGGCGAAATGAAGCACGGTCCTATTGCTTTGACAGATACGAATACAACAGTGGTTGCTATTGTTCCCAAAGATTTTGTTTATGAAAAAATGTTAAGCAATATTGAAGAAGTAAGAGCAAGGCATGCAACTATTTTTGCAGTAGCTTCCGAAGGTGACACAGAAATACAAAAATATTCAAATTATGTTTTTTATGTTCCCTCTTCAATTGAAGAATTATACGGAATATTAACAGTCATTCCTCTTCAGTTGCTTTCCTATTATATTGCAAAAAATCTGGGAAGAAATGTTGACCAGCCAAGGAATCTGGCAAAAAGTGTAACAGTAGAATAAAAACATGGAAATTTTTGGAATAGGAACAGATATAATTGAAGTAGACAGAATAAAGAATGCCATAGAAAAACATCCGGGATTTTTAAAAAGAATATTTACTTTAAATGAGATACAATATTGCGAGTCAAAAAAAGAAAATAAATATCAAAGTTTTGCCTCAAGATTTGCAGCAAAAGAAGCAGTTGCCAAAAGTCTGCGTCAGGGTCTTGGGGAATATATTTTTTTTAATGAAATTGAAATCTTAAATGACAATAACGGAAGCCCTTATGTGTCTTTGTATGGCAGGTCAAACTTTTATTTTTTAATGAATAATATTGAGGAAATTAAAATTACATTATCTTCAACTAAAAACTATTCTATAGCCTATGCAATTTCCTTTAAGAAGTAAACAAGAGTAACCCATATATTACTCCTTTTCAGTTAAAAAATTACATTGCATTTATTACAATATTTTATTATAATATTAAAATATAATATAAATTTATCAGAATTAATTTTTATAAAAATATAATTTGACAATGTTAAAATTTATTGGTATATACTATGTATATACTATTTTTAAGTTTAGAGGTACAAAAATGATATCCAGGATACTTAAATGGGGCAATAGTCTTTCTATAAGGATACCCAAAGTATTTTCCAAAGAGCTTAATCTTAATGAAGATTCACGGGTTGAAATTAAAACTGAAGAAAACAAGATAATCATTTCACCAATACCTGCAGGTAAAAATAGCCTTGAAGAACTGTTATCTCAGATAAATGAATCTAATATTCACAGCGAGATAGAGACGGGAATATCGCAGGGTAAGGAGATCTGGTAAATATGGATTATATACCTGACAGGGGACATATCATATGGATTACTTTTAATCCTCAGGCAGGACATGAACAAATGGGTAGAAGACCCGCGCTAATTTTATCTCCTGCAGCTTATAATACTAAGACTAATTTAGCAGTGATGTGTCCTATAACATCATCAATAAAAGGCTATCCTTTTGAAGTAGCTGTTCCGGATAACCTGCCAATTAAAGGTGCCGTATTATCAGATCAGGTGAAAAATCTTGATTGGAAAATCAGAAAGGCAGAATATTGTTGTGATGTAAAGTCCGATACTCTGAAAGAGGTTTTATTAAAACTTCAAACCTTGCTGTTTAATTAGAATCACTATCAATTTTCTGACCGAATAAATGCTGTGAAGCATGTTCTATGTTGTAGATAAATCCAAAATTATCCAGATTATATTTCTATTAACCTAAAAGTACTCCACTGTTTCAGATACTTTTTAAGTAAATCAATTCGATCTGCACTGAAATTTCACTATAAGAATCTGCCTTAAAAACATAATCCTAAAATAAGGAATTTCCCGGTATTTAAAGCAATTTTTTAAATTATTTTGACAATTATCTTTTTTTACCTTAAAATCTTATCTGTAATAATATTATATACAATTAAGATGATGGATTTACCTCAAATAAGGAAAAAAATTAAAGACTTAAGTCTTGAGCACTTTAAACTTGAAATGGAAATGATAAATTCTCTTTCAAGAAAAAGTATGCTGCCTGGCTCAGTGGTGGAAAAATATATAATGTGCGGGAAAGAAGGCTGCAAGTGTAAAAATGGAGAGCTTCACGGCCCGTTCTATTACTTAACGTATAAAGAGAACAAAAAAACAAAAATGGTATTTCTAAAAAAAGATGTAGAAAAAAGAGCAAAGTTATTAAATGATAATTACAAATTATGGAGAAAAAACAGAGCTCAAATCAGTAAAATAAATAGTATGATTCTTTCTCTTCTTGATGAAATTGAAAAGATTAATACGGTAAGTATAACGGCTATTAAAGAAGATGGATGAAAAGCTAAACTGGAAATTTTATGAAAGAAATGACAAAAAGGTATCCGGCCTTGTAAGAGAGGGCGCACTTGATACAATAACAGAAACAGGCTGGGGCTTTCTTGACAGGTTCTTTGCTTTCTTAAATGAAATAGGATTTTTTAAGATAATAGATGTTGAAGGCAAAGGCTACAAAAGAATACTAATTCCTCTGGTACGACTGATTACCACCTATTCTGTTAAGATTCTGCTTGGAATATCTTCAATGAATAAAATCCCGGATCTTCTTTTTAGAGAAGTATCTCTTCTTAAGTTAATAGGTTTTACCGCAGACCAGATAAAAGAAGGCTCCTGCAAAAGGGGCAAAGGCGGCTCTATTCCCATAAACAAAAGTACTCTATCAAGGATGCTTGAAAGACTTAGTGAGACCGAAGTAAACAAAATACTTGCAGCTACTGTTAAAACTCTTGCCAAAAAGAAATTTGTAACAGGTTCTTCTTTTGTATTAGACGCAACAGATATACCCACAACAGATAAATGTGCGGGGCGTGGAGTAAAGAGAGTAGTGATAAAAAAATATGACAAGGCTGCAAAAAAATTTATTGAAGTACAAAAAACAACTTACGGGTTTAAATTAATTGTAATATGGGAGATAAAATCAAAAGTAATAGTTGCTGCAAAAGTAGTAAAAATATCCGAGCATGAATCAAAGCATGCATTAAGCCTTGTAGAGACAGCCAGGCAAAATATTGGTGAAAATAAAATATCACTTCTTTTAATTGATGCCGGCTTTGTTGATGGAGTTTTTCTCTTTAAATTAAAGCATAAGATTAAAACAGACTTTATTGTTAGAGCCAGAAAAAATATGCATGTATCTATAGATGCAAGAGAGCTTGCACAAACACCAGGATGTTTTAAAGGAAAAAGTAAGGACTATATCTGTATCGGCATAGAAAATCTTTCCTCATACTTGCAGTATAACTATGTGGAAGCGTTAAGAAACATATATAAAAAGGATTTTAAGTCCTTTAACTTAAATGCTGTTGTTGTAACAGAATATAAAGACAGAAAAATACCTAAAGGCAGGGAGGCAGTATTTTTAACAAGTCTTGATGTTAAAAATCCCTGCAGTGTAGTTGACTACTATGATGAGAGAAGTTTAATTGAAAACTGTCTCTTTAGGGAACTAAAACAGGGCTGGAATATTACTAAAATACCCATGAAGAAAAAATCCGCTGTAATTTCTCATATTATTCTTACTCTTGTAATGTACTCTCTTAACTGCTGCTATCAGACAGAGGAAGGCAAAAAGCTTGCAGAAAAAGGCATCAGGAAACTGCGCGACTCAGATCTTTCAAGCATCCATAAAGTTATTGTATTTGCCGGCAGCTATTTTGCAATATTTGATATTGAAGAATACAGTTTAATTGTGCGCTCACCTCCAAAAGAGTTCTTTAGAATTAATCCAGCTGAAGCTAAAAAAAGACTTGGTTTAAAAGATTAAAAGGGCTGTCTTTTTAGTCCTCATGGTAAATTGTTTTCTAAAACTGTGCTTTTTTAAATTTGATATTAATATCCTGCCTGAAAATATTCTGCAGCGAAATCCTAATATATTTTTTTAAAAAATATTCACTAATATTGAAATATGATTGATTTTTAATTCCTTATGGTGAAATTCCAGGATCTGCAAAAAAATCTTGACAAATTTTAATTACGAAATTATTATAAATGACATACTTTATGAAACCGTTACCAATTTTATTGTCAATTTATAAATGACAAATAATTATTTAAGATTTAACTAATCTTTAAAAAGTATGAAAGATATTAAAAATAATTACTCTCACTTGCTAAAACTGTTCGAGAAAATGCTCACTATCAGGAAATTTGAAGAAAGAGTATCCAAGCTATATACAAATGGAGAAATTCCTGGTTTTGTACATTTATATATAGGCGAAGAAGCTGTTGCTGATGGAGCATGTTCAAATCTGAATTCAAATGATTACATCACAAGTACTCATAGAAGCCATGGACACCTTATAACAAAAGGTGGAAATATTAATTTAATGATGGCTGAGCTTTTTGGTAAAAAAACCGGTTACTGTAAGGGTAAGGGCGGTTCTATGCATATAGCTGATACCAAATTAGGTATTTTGAGAGCAAATGGGATTGTTGGAGGAGGAATACCTATTGCAGCATGTGTTGGTTAGACTATGAAGATATAGTGATAAATATCTCCATAAAAAATATAAAATGATTATTAAATAAGTTCTTACAATATGATTAAAATTATATTATTTACTTGTTTAAAGAGGTATCTAAATGATTAGCTCTAAACAACATGCCCAATATTCAGAAAAAGCTCTTAAGTATTTATCAAAAATAAACATAGTAACAACAGATCAGGAAAAGAAAAATATAGAAATTGCTGATTTTGGTTTAAACAGGTTAAAAGAAATGGGATTACAAATAATTACCTATATTAATACAGATAAATATTGTGCAAAAGAACTGATAATGCTGCCAAATCAGCTTTGCCCGGAACATAGGCATCCCAATACCGGATGTATGCAAGGGAAACAGGAAACATTCAGGTGCAGATGGGGTCAGGTTTATTTATATATCTCCGGAGAACCTACAACTTCGCCAAAAGGGCATCCGCCAAAAGATAAAATTAAATATTTTACGGCTTGGAAACAAATTATATTAAATCCAGGTGAACAATATACTTTACCTCCTGATACTCCGCATTGGTTTCAAGCTGGTCCGGAAGGGGCTGTTATTTCAGAATTTTCGATGACCAGCATTGACGAAGCTGATATTTGGACGGATCCCGAAATAAAAAGAATACCGGAAGTTGAAAAACAAAAATGAAAAAGAATAATAAAATTACTATAAGAGAAATTTCCAAGCTATCAGGTTATTCTCTTACCACTGTTTCAAGAGTTATTGGGAAAAGTGAACTTGTTAAAGAAGATACAAAAGAAAAAATACTAAAGATAATTGAGGATCAGTCATTTAGCCCAAACATGATAGCAAGAAGCCTGAAAACCAAAAAGACAAACACAATTGGATTAATTTTAGGGGATATTGAAAATCCATTTTACTCGCGGGTGGCTAAAGGAGTAATAGATACGGCTGAGCAGAGAAATTATAATGTAATACTCTGTAATTCAAACTATGATACAAAACTTGAAGAGAAAAGCATTGAAATGTTACTTAATAGACAAGTGGATGGTTTTTTATTAACTACAGTAAAATTAAAACACGCTACAATTGATGATTTGAAGTACAGGGGAGTACCTTATGTCCTAATTGATTATAAACTTGATTTACCCGGTGTGAACTATATTGTTAATGATGACTACCATGGAGGAAAAATTGCTGCAGAATATCTAATAAGCTTAGGCCATAAACATATAGCATTTTTTGGAAATGAAAAGCTCCTTAGTTTTAAAAAGAGATTTAACGGATTTAAAGATATATTGAACAAGAATGGAATTAGCGTAAATGAGTATCTCATTGATGACATTAATGACATTACAGAAATAAATAATAGTATAAGAAATTTAGTTAATGCAAAAGAGAAAATCACTGCACTTTTTGCAGTAAATGATTTTTTAGCTATAAAAGCTGTAGAGAATTTCATTGCTTTGGGCCTAAAGGTGCCAAGAGATATTTCAATAATTGGGTATGACAATATTACTATTGCGTCAATGCTTAGAGTTCCTTTAACAACTATCAATCAGCCTAAGTATAAAACAGGAAAATTAGCAACAGAATTATTGCTGGATATGTTAGAAAGTAAAGAAGTAATGGAGGATAAAAAATTAGTATTAAAGCCAGAGTTAATCATTAGACAATCGTGTATAGAGATTTAGATTAATATTTTATTAATAAATAAATTATATACTTGCGTAATGTTCTTAAAATATATTGTTTGAAATATGTAGATTTTAAACAAGTTTTATCTAAAATTTTCTAAAATTTTTTTTAAAGACATTCTATGTAAATGTTTGTAAGTAAAAAAGTGAAAAAATTATTAAGTTATCAAAGAACATTAAAGATTAAAATAATTAATATTTGTTAAGCAACTGCTATATCTAAAGCTATAATGTGTTGCTTTACAAATTTGCTCTTTGAAAAATTATATAAGCTTTTGTCTCTCGTAATGGCAAATAATTAAGATTAACACAAATCCTACTCCTGATAATCATAATACCAGGAGTAAATTCAAAGATAAATATATTCATTAGTTTAATAACTTTAACACAAGAGGGAGGTGTTTATAAACGTTTATCTTTTATTAAAAAAATATTAAAAAAGCAAAGGATGTAAGAAAATGAAAAAACCAATTTTTATGGCATTTATTTTGCTAGTAGTTGCAATTCTAACTATTACTATGGTTGTAGTTGGATGCAAAACAGCAGCAACCACAGAAACAACATCTGCCGCTAAGACAACAACAGCAGTTGGATCGGAAACAACAGCAGCACAGGCTAATGTGAGTTATAAGTTTGACGAGTTATTTCAACAGCTACCTTTTAAAGATATTCTTCCTCTGCCTGATGGGCCCGTACTTATTGATGGCAAGGAAAAACCAATTAAGTTAGGCTTCTCACAAACTGGATTTAATCATCCGTGGAGAATTTCAATGAATAATAGTATTTTAGCAGAAGTTGAAAGGTATAATAATGTATCTGTTGTAATGACAGACGGAAATGTGGATGTTGTAAAACAAAACTCAGATGTCGATGACCTAATAGCACAAGGTTGTGACGCTATTATACTGAGCCCTATTGATTCAACTGCACTTAAAGCTGCAGCAGATAAAGCAATGAAAGCAAATATTCCATTGATAGTATTAGACAGAGATGTATATACCCAAAAGACTGTATTCATTGGACAAAATAATATCCCTATCGGTAAAGCACTTGGTGAATATATGGCTAAGCTACTTAATGGTAAAGGCAATGTAGTTGAAATTACTGGGTTGATAGGAACTGCTGTTGCACTTGATAGACAAAAAGGATTTCGTGATGCCATAGCAAACTTCCCTGACATTAAGGTACTTGCAGAAGGAGACGGAGGATTTATACGTGAACCTGCTTCTAAGCTTATGGATGACTGGCTTACAGCTTTTCCCAAGATAGATGCTGTATATTCTCATGCTGAAGAATCTGCATGGGGAGCTGTCCTCGCTATTCAGAGGGCAAAAAGAGAAGGCGATAATATTATGCAGTTTACCATTGATGCATCTAACGAAGGCTTTAGGTCTGTAAAGTCTGGTCAATTTACTGCTGATGGTAATTACACTCCATACATAGGTCAAGTAGGTGTTAGAGCAGCTTTATACTGTCTTATGAAAAAGGATTTAATAGATATAAAAGAATACCAATACGGCAACATGATTGAATTGCCTGAACTTCCAATTGTAACTTCAGAAAATATAGATGAATGGCTAGGAAAGGGCTGGGGTGAATAGAACTATAATCCAATAGTAGTATGAGAGTCACACAAATTAATGGGCTTGTTGCCAAATACGAAGGATTTTCGCTTTATTACAAAATATGACAGCTATACTTATGATAATGCTTATGATTGGTACAGATCAAATCATGGGAAAAATTTACAGAAATTAAGAAAGACAGTAATTGAAGGTATTATGGGTCAGGCTAAAGAGTACCATGGTATGAATAAAGCAAAGTTTAGAGGAATAAATAAAGTACAAATACAATTTCTGCTTACTGCAACTGCAATTAATTTGAAGAAATTGGTTAAAATTATGGATATAGAAACCATAAAATTTAATTTGAATAAAATTAAAGATAATTTAATTGAATTAAAGAGTTCTTTTTTGAGAAAAATATATGTCAGATTTGTAATTGAAAAGGCTTAGGCAACAAGCCCATTAATTTGTGTGACTCTCATTAAACTTAAATATTAAAGGTGAATAACATATGAACAAGTTAGAAATGGTTAACATATTTAAATCATTTGGAGGGGTCCATGCACTTAAAGGTGTTAGCCTTATTCTAGAAGAGGGGGAAGTTCTAGGTTTAGTAGGAGAAAATGGGGCAGGTAAATCCACATTAATGAAGATATTAGCTGGGGCTATAAACGCAGACAGTGGATGTATTAAAATTAATGGCAAAGAATGTGATATTAAAGCCCCTTTAGATGCCCTAAGAAATGGCATAAGTGTTATTTATCAGGAACTAAATATGGCTTCGGATCTTAATGTTGCTGAAAATATTTTCATTGGACGCTATCCCCAAAAAGGTATTATTGTTGATTGGAAGTTAATGTACAGAAAGTCAGATGAATTATTGAAAGACTTGGGAGCTCAAATTCCAATAAAAGCCAAAGTTAAAGATTTAAGTATAGCTCAGCAACAGATAATAGAAATAGCTAAAGCTATTAAAAATCAGTCTGATATTATTATTTTTGATGAACCTTCATCTGTTCTAGGCAGAAAAGATTCAGAAGTACTTTTTAACTTGATTGCTAAGTTAAAATCTAAAGGGGTATCTATAGTTTATATATCCCATAGATTAGATGAAATTCTAAAGATTACTGATAGAATTAACATTTTAAGGGATGGCAACAATGTAATTACTAAAGCTACAGAAGAGTTAACAATGGAGGAATTAGTTAGTTATATGACAGGTCTTTCATACAAAGAAATGTGGCCAGATGTTATGGAACCGTCTCCTGATGCGCCAATTGTTTTTGAAGTTAAAAACTTGCATAGAGGAGAAAAGATTAAAAATGTATCTTTCTATATAAAAAGAGGGGAAGTTTTAGGCTTGGCAGGATTAGTGGGTTCAGGAAGAACTGAAATAGCTAGATGCCTTTTTGGAGTTGATCCTATAGATTCTGGTGAGTTCTACATAAATGGTAAAAAAGTGGGAATAGGAAGTCCCAGGCAAGCAATGAAAAATGGTATTGGTTTTGTGATGGAAGACCGTAAAAACTTTGGACTGCTACTTGAGAGACCAATATTTGAAAACATAACACTTACTAATTTGAAAAGATATGCAAGAGCTGGATGGATAAACAGTAAAACTGAAATCCATGAGGTTCAAAAGCTGAAAAACTTACTTTCAATAAAAACAAAAAATGTATATAACAAAGTCAATAGTCTCAGTGGTGGCAATCAGCAAAAAGTTGTGATAGCAAAATGGTTGCAAGTTAACCCGGATATTTTCATACTTGATGAGCCTACACGCGGAGTTGATGTAGTATCTAAAGCTGAAATATACCGAATTATAGAAAACCTTAAAGAGGAAGGAAAAGCCATTTTACTTATATCTTCTGAATTCTCTGAAATTATGGGACTCTCAAATCGTATTGTTGTAATACGTAGAGGAGAATCAGTAGCTGAATTTACTAGACAAGAAGCTTCACAAGATGTTAGCATACTGGAAGCCATGGCGGAAGAGAGATTGATGCAAAATGCTTAAATTAAAAGAAACCAACAAGATAAAGGTAATTGATGATGAACCTAAAAGATTTAAATTAGGAGAATTGTATGATAAATATGGCATTCTAGCAGTATTTTTAGTTATGTTCATAGTTTTTTCGTTTATATCTCCAGTATTTTTAAGACCGACTAATCTGTTGAATATTTTAAGGCAGAGTTCCATGTTGGGTATTTTAGCAATAGGGCAGACATTTGTTATTATAAGTGGTGGTATTGACCTTTCAGTTGGTGCAATAATAGCAATCACCACAGTGGTTGTAGCTGATTCTGTATCAAAATTTGGGATAATGCCTGCAATATTAATAGGACTTTTTTTTGGAGTAGTCCTTGGATTAATAAATGGCCTAGGTATAACATTTGGTAAATTACCTCCTTTTATAATGACATTAGGAACAACATCAATGGCAAGTGGACTGGCCTTTATTTATTCGAAAGGGACTCCTATTATGATTAACGGACCTTTCCTTAATATTGGCAATGGTTACTTATTAAAAGTAATTCCTCTGCCTGCAGTTTATTTTATTGTGTTGCTTGTGATCTCATATTTTATAATGGGATTCACTACCTTTGGACGATATGTATATTCTATCGGTAGTAATAGTGAAGCAACAAGATTATCAGGTGTAAACATTAGACTTAATATAATAAAAGTATACATTATTAGTGGTTTGTTTGCTTCAATAACTGGCATAATTTTTGCTTCACAGCTAGCAATAGGCACTGCCATCGGAGGTCAAGGATATGAACTAAAGGCAATTACTGCAGTTATACTAGGGGGTGTAACTTTGGGCGGTGGGAGTGGTACTATTTGGGGTGCCTTTTTTGGTACTGCAATAATAGGGATGCTTGCAAATATTATGAACCTCACAGGGGTAAATCCATTTATTCAAACATTTTTAACAGGAGTTATACTTATTGTTGCCGTTTTAGTTAGAAGAGAAAGGTAGTGGTAATTATAAATGAGTGATTTAATTTTAAGAATGGTTGAAGAAAGCAAAGAGGAGTACCTCAGGTTTTTAATAGAAATTGTTTCTGCAGATACTTGCATTAAAGATATGGGTATTTATGGCAAGGAAATAAATGGTCAAAAAATAATAATCGATAAATTGAAGGAGATAGGTGCAGAACTTGATATTTTTGAACCTAACTATGAGGATATTAGCAAATATAAAGAAGTAAACCCTTTTCATGAATATATAGGCAGACCTAATGTAGTTGGCATATTAAAGGGCAGTGGGGGCGGTAAGTCACTTATAATTAATGGCCATATAGATGTAATGCCATTTGATCATTTAGATGAATGGATATGCTATCCTTTAGAACCAATTGTTAAAAATGGTAAACTCTATGGTCGTGGTACCTGCGATATGAAGGGTGGACTAGCAGCTGCGATTATGGCATTAAAAACTATTAAAGAATCTGGTCTAGAGTTAAAAGGTGATGTAATATTACAATCAGTTGTTGATGAAGAAGGTGGGGGGAACGGCACACTGGCTTGCTGTGAAAAAGGATACAAGGCTGATGCTGCAATTATTCCAGAACCAACGCAGTTGAAATTAGCGCCTGCACATATGGGTTGGTTATTTTACAGGATTGAATTTAAAGGTAAAACAGCGCATTGTGCTTTAAAGTGGAAAGGTACCAATGCAATAGAAAAGTGCATGAAGGCAATGCTAGCTATGCAGGAGCTTGAACGAAATTGGGCAATAGAAAAAAGACACCCATACCTTCCATCACCAACCATTAACTTTGGCACTATCCATGGTGGCATAGAAGGTTCGATAGTACCAGATAAATGTATATTAGAGATGTCTGCACATTTTCTACCTACTTGTGAGATAGATGGAGAATGGATGGGTTCGAAGGTAGAAAAAGAATTTATGCATGCTTTTGAAAATATTATTAACAGTGATGATTGGTTAAAGGAAAATCCTCCTAAAGTAACTTTATATCAACTTGGAAGTGGATATGATATTGGATCTAGTCATCCAATATATCAATGTGTATCACAGAATTTTAAGAAAATAAAAGGTAAAGAACCATTGCTATATGGGTTGGAAAGTGGAGCTGATGCAAGGCTTTTGAACAATTATGCTAATACTCCTACACTAATTTTTGGACCAGGAAATATAGAAAATGCCCATTCAATAAATGAATTTATTGATCTGGAACAGTACTATGATGCAATTAAAATTTTGTCTTTATCAATTGTCGATTGGTGTAACTCATAGCATTAACAACATTATTACGATAGATATTCTATAAAAAGAAAAAGAATGAGGTTTGTTTAAGCAATTTAATAAAAGAGAATGGAACTATTATGGCTGTTTAAACAAATCTCAATGAAATTATATTAAAAATGGCAAAATAATTAAACACGAGGGAGGAAAAATGGAAAAAGTATTTGTTATGTACAGACTGAAACCGGGAGTTAGTGTTGAAGAATATCGGAAATGGTCGGTAAGTTTAGACCAAAAAGTTACTCCTTTCCAACCTGGAGTCCATCGTTTTGAGGTTTACGAGATTAAGGGGGCTGAAAAAGGAGAGTCTCCGTATATGATTATTGAAGATGTAGATGTTGATAGTTGGGAAGCATGGCAGAAAGTTATTACTAGTGATGAGATGAAGGAAGTAGTTAAAACTTGGAATGACTACGGAGATGAATCTACTTTAAAAATGATATATGGTGAGAAAATAAAATAAATGATTAGTTATGCTAGATAAATTTTGGGTGTTTACAATTATTGTATCTCCAAGAAGTATAGAATATGGATTATTTTTTAAGGTGAAAGTGATAAAAAATCACTAACTTTATATAAAAGATAACTCCTGTTTACGGGAAAGAATTATCCGAAGAAATAATTGTTAAAACTATAAGGGCATAAGAGATAAAGACTAGATAGAGATTGTAAATAATTGGGTATATAGAGTAGTCTTAGTATTCTTTATTTTGAATTTTAATAATTTTTTACATTGTATCAATATTCTTTAATATATCAAATTTTAAAACAAAATTATTCATTTTATTGTTTTGATTTTTATATTTTTAAATTCCAAAAATAAGGGGTAAAAATGGTAAGCTATATAAAAGATAAAAACTATCTTCTTGGTGTTGATATAGGTACTTCAGGTACTAAGACAATAATCATTGATGAA
>JAMCQQ010000184.1 GCA_023379515.1 Actinomycetota bacterium | reverse complement strand
AATATTGTTGATCCCGGTGCTTGTAGTTGTTCTTGGCCTGAGAATTTTTTTAACTTTCATCAAAAATTTTTTTAAATAACCTTTTTTATTCTTTTAATAAATTATTTATATTAAAATATAAAAATCAGATTGTGTTTTTAGATATAGGAGATTCTTTTGAAAATTTTGATAACAGGCATTGCCGGCTTTGTGGGAAAACATCTGCTGGAGCATCTCTTAAACTGCCACGAAGTCTCTCAAAGTGATTCTGTGGAAATCCTGGGGGTTGATATAAGCTTCAAAAATTTTGAAATCGGGAGTTTTGCTGCCGGCAAAGATAGATTAAAGATAATTGAGGTGGATTTAGAAGATAAGGAAAAAGTCGAAAGCTTAATCAAGGATTTCAATCCTGACCGGATATTTCATTTAGCGGCACAGAGCTCTGTTGATTTTTCCTGGGAAAATCCAAGAGAAACTTTTGAGGTGAATGTATTTAGCGGTATAAATGTTTTGGAAAGTGTAAAAAAGCACTGCGGAGGTCGCTGCAAGATTCTTGTGGCCTGTACCGCTGAAGAATATGGCGACTCAAACTATAATGAAGAAGGGATCAAAGAAGACCAAAAAATTTATCCGCTAAATCCCTATGCAATAAGCAAAGCTGCTCTGGATTTTTTTTGTACCACCTACCAGAAAGTTTTTAAGGTACCGGTCTTTATTACAAGATCATTTAACCATACAGGTCCCGGTCAATCCGAAAGATTCGTAATATCTGATTTTGCAAAACAAATTGCAGAAATAGAAAAAAGGGGAAGAGATCCTGTCGTTTTTGTCGGAAATTTGAACGTATACAGGGATTTTCTGGATGTCAGAGATGTTGTAAAAGCTTATACAAGTATTTTAAATAAGGGTAAATTTGATGGAGTATATAATGTGTGTTCGGGCAGAAAAAGTAAAATTTCCGATCTTTTGGAAATATTGATTTCCTATAGCACGGTACCCGGCATTGAAATAAGGCAGAATAAAAACAAGCTTCGTCCGATTGATAGTGAAATAATATTTGGAAATAATACCAAACTTGTATCACATACAAACTGGAAACCTGAATATAATATTGAACAATCATTATTGGATACTTTGAACTGGTGGAGAGAAAGGAGCTAAAAATTGAAAGCAATTATACTTGCAGGAGGTAAGGGGACCAGAATGCGACCCCTTACATATCTAAATCCTAAACCAATGCTGCCGCTTGTCAATAAACCTTTTATGGAAAATTTTATATTATGGCTAAAAGATTATGGTTTAAAAGATATAATTTTGTCCACTTGCTTTCTTCCGGAGGTTTTTAAAAATTATTTTGGAGATGGAGACAAGATAGGTGTTAAGCTGACATATATTACAGAAGAAGAACCGCTCGGCACATGTGGGGCAATCAAGAATGTTGAGAAATATCTGGACAACAATGCTTTCATGGTTTTTAACGGGGATATTTTAACTTCTTTAAACCTTAAAAATATGATAGCTTTTCACAAAGCAAAAAAAGCAGACATAACCATAGCGCTTACACCTGTAGAGGACCCTACGGCCTATGGGCTTGTTCCTATTGACAAGAATAATAAGGTTAAAGAATTTCTGGAAAAGCCAAGTTTTGAAGAAATTAATACAAATCTTATAAATGCTGGCACATATATAATTGAACCACATTTGCTTGGTCATATACCACCAAAGGAAAACTATTCTTTTGCTGTAATTCCTGTTATCAAAGCTTTAAAGTTAGGCTACAAAATATATGGTTTTGTTTCAAATGCATATTGGCTGGATGTCGGAACACCTGAAAAATATCTTGCTGCTCATATAGATATACTTGATAGAAAAATTGATTTCAAGTTTGCTTATAAGAAAGTTTTGCCGAATATCTATGCTGGTGAAGGGGCAAAGTTCAGCAAGGAAAATCTGGCAATGGGTCCGATTGTTATTGGGGATAAGACAGTACTGGAAAAAGATGCAAGGATTTTGCCGCTTACAGTAATAGGAAATAATTGTATAATTTCTGCAGGAAGCAGTATTTCGGAAAGCATAATTTTTGAGGGCTGCCATATTGGGAAAAATTGTATTATAAAAAATTCAATTTTATCCAAAAATGTAAAAATCGGAGATAATGTTAAAATTGAGGATATGTCAATAATAGGTGACAATACAACAATTGAGGAGAATAATATTCTTAAAAATGGTATAAAGATCAATGTTAATTCGCTTATTACCGAAGGGCAAATAACTTTTTAGGAGGTGCAGTTTTGAAAGCTTTGATAACAGGAATTACAGGTCAGGATGGTTCTTACCTGGCGGACCTATTGCTTGAAAAAGGATACGAAGTTTACGGAATGGTTAGGAGATCATCTGTTGAAAAATTGGACAGGGTCGAGCATATAAGGGACAGGATTAAATTTGTTCAGGCAGATTTGCTTGACCAGCTTTCAATTATCAGTGCAGTAAGGCAGGCTGATCCGGATGAGATATATAATCTTGCAGCTATGTCATTTGTCCCGACATCATGGAGCCAGCCAGTGCTGACAGGAGAGTTTACGGCTATAGGTGTTACAAGAATGCTTGAGGCTATCAGACTGGTAAATAAGAATATTAAATTTTACCAGGCATCCAGTTCCGAAATGTTTGGCAAAATAAGACAAAATCCTCAAAATGAAAATACACCTTTTCATCCAAGAAGTCCTTATGGGGTTGCCAAGGTTTACGGGCATTATATTACTGTAAACTACAGAGAAAGTTACAGCATTTTTGCAGCAAGCGGCATACTTTTCAATCATGAATCACCAAGAAGGGGCCTTGAATTTGTAACGAAAAAAGTTACAAATGCTGTTGCAAAAATAAAGCTGGGGCTTGCTGAAAATCTTTATCTTGGCAACCTGGATGCCAAAAGAGACTGGGGATATGCAAAAGATTATGTAGAAGCAATGTGGCTCATGCTGCAGCAGGACGCTCCTGATGATTATGTAATCAGTACCGGGGAGACCCACAGTGTCAAGGAATGGGTTGAAGCCTCATTTTCGTGTCTTGGTCTTGATTGGGAAAAATATGTAAAAATAGATGAAAAACTGCTCCGGCCTGCAGAAGTGGATCTTTTGATTGGCGATTCTACAAAGGCAAGGAATAAGCTTGGTTGGAAGCCAAAGGTTGATTTTGAAAATCTTGTAAAGCTTATGGTTGAGAATGATTATAATGAGTTGAAAAAAACTCAAATAGCTAAATAAGCAGGAAATCATGAAGGAAAAAATTAAATTTGGAACAGATGGCTGGAGAGGCGTAATTGGTTTTGATTTTATTGAGGAAAAAGTAAAAATCATCTCCAGCGGGATAAGCGAATATCTGAAAGATAAAAATAAGACCAAAAATTGCCCTGAAGTAATTATAGGATATGATACCCGTTTTCTGTCGAATAAGTTTGCAGAAACTGCTGCAAAAATTTTTACCGGAAATGGAATTTCTGCCCGGATTTCCAGCAGCTATGTAACCACGCCGATGCTTTCTTATGCCGTTGTTGAAAACAAAGCCGACCTGGGTATCATGATTACGGCAAGTCACAATCCTTATTATTATAATGGCTATAAAATAAAAGGTCCTTACGGGGGATCTGCAACTCCTGACATAGTCTCAGAAATTGAAAAAAAGGTAAATGATTTAAATAATGTTAAAAATCCCGGACCCTATTTAAGCAATGCTGAAGTAAATAGTGAGCAGGGCCATGATGATATAAGTAAGCTGGATCTGGTTCCGGATTACAGGAAATATATCTTAAATCTGGTGGATACAGACATCATAAAGGGTTTTAAATTTCCGTTGCTTATAGATCCGATGTATGGGGCAGGTCAAAGTATTTATAAGAATATCTTACAATCATTGGATCCTTTTGAATTACATGAGATACATTCAAACATAAACACATCTTTTGGCGGGATTAATCCTGAACCAATTGGTGATAATTTGAATGAAGCTATTTCAGCATTAAAAGAAAAACACTGCAAGCTGGCAATTTGCCTTGATGGTGATGGGGATAGAATAGGTGCAATTGGTGAAGAAGGCAATTTTGTCAGCTCTCATCATATTTTTGCCATTGTTTTGAATTACCTTGTCAGGTATAAGAAACTTTCCGGCAAAGTAGTAAAGACATTTACCACTTCCTCAATAATTGACAGGATATGCGCAAAATATAACCTTGAACTTATAACTACACCTGTAGGATTCAAATACATCAGCGAGGAAATTCTATCCGGCGGAGTAATAATGGGCGGCGAGGAGAGCGGCGGATTATGGGCAAGCGGATATATGCCTGAAAGGGATGGGATGCTGATGGGTCTTATTCTACTTGAAATTCTTTGCAGACAGCATAAAACTGTCAATGAGATTCTTGCGGATATTTATAATGAATTTGGATATTTTGTTTACAGCAGGCGGGACTACGAGACCGACCCCTATAAAAAAGAGAAATTAAATAAATTGCTTTCAGCCGGGATTCCGGAGCTTTTAAAAAATGAGGGTGCCAAGGAACCTGTGACTGTTGACGGTTACAAATATTTTCTGGATGACGGAAGCTGGCTTATGTTGAGGGTATCCGGCACTGAAGCAGTTACCAGAGTTTATGCTGAAAGCAGCTCAATTCAAAGATTGGATTATCTTCATAAAATAGGTAAAAAGTTACTTACAGATTTAAATTAATTTATTTCTAAAATACCGATTGGAAGGAACAAGAATGAACATACTGGATGATCTGGAAAAGATTAAAAAACTTGACAGGCAGGGAATGCTGGAGGTTGAAGAAAATTTTTACCTGCAGTTGGAAAGTTCCAAAAAAATTGCAGAGAGCATTGAACTCGGACGGGTAAAATCAAAAAAATTTTCAGGTATAGCTATTCTTGGTATGGGTGGCTCGGGTTTTGTAGGAGATATCATAAAAAGTCTTGTTAAAGATGAAATTGATATTCCTGTTGAGATTGTGAAAAGCTATGATTTGCCTGGATTTGTCAAAAACGGCTGGCTGGTCATTCCGGTTAGTTATTCGGGCAACACAGAGGAAACCATAACTGCTGCAATTCAGGCGCTGGGGAGAGGCTGCACTCTTTTATGTGTGACTGCAGGTGGTGAAATGGAAAAAATTGCCCGGGAAAATAACCAGACTTTGATAAAAGTACCTTCAGGGTTTCAACCCAGAGGTGCATCCGGATATTTATTTTTTTCAACTTATCTTGTACTTGGCAGAATAGGAATCATAGATATTAATGCCGGCGATATTAAAGAAGCTCTGGACCTGATTAATAAAAAAGCTTCCCTATACAGAAGGGAAGTGAAGACAGGAGAAAATTATGCAAAACAAATTGCTCTTGAAATTGGCAATAAGCTGCCCATAATTTATGGTACAAGCGGGATCCTTTCCGCGGTAGCATTCAGATGGAAATGTGAATTGAATGAAAATGCTAAATTTCCAAGCTTTTGGTCAGAGTTCCCTGAGCTTAACCATAACGAAACGGTTGGATGGGAAAACCTAAAGGAACTGACATCAAATTTTATTCTCATAATTTTTAAAGACAGCGCTGCAACTTCAAGAATTAAGGTAAGGATAGATACTACAATTAAAATAATTAAAGATAATTTAAACAAGATAATAGAAATACCTGTAGAGGGGAAAAGCAAACTTGCAAAAGTCATGTCTCTTATGTACCTTGGAGATATTGCCAGCGTCTATCTGGCACTTTTAAACGGAACCGATCCAACACCTGTAGATAAAATATTAATTTTAAAATCGGAACTTACAAAACTGGATAAAAAATAGGAAGGAGATACTTAATGGACTATGATGTAAAAGATATTGGTCTTGCAAAGGAAGGAGCAAATAAGATTGAGTGGGCAGGGAAAGATATGCTTGTACTTGAAGGCATCAATAATGATTTTTCCAGGAGCAAACCGTTTAAAGGAAAAGCCATTGGAGCCTGCCTCCATGTAACTTCCGAAACCGCAAATCTTATGATTGCTTTAAAGAGCGGAGGGGCAAATGTATTTTTATGTGCATCAAACCCTTTGAGCACCCAGGATGATGTTGCTGCGTCACTTGTCAAAAATCATGGCATTTCGGTTTTTGCAATAAAGGGCGAAGACAGCAAGACCTATTACAAGCATATAAATAGTGTTCTTGACAACAATCCTCAGGTTTCGATGGATGATGGGGCCGATCTGATTTCCACTGTCCATTCCAGCAGAAAAGAGCTCATCGGCAACATTATAGGTGGTACCGAAGAGACAACAACAGGAGTAGTCAGACTTAAAATAATGGAAAAGAAAGGAGTGCTCCAATATCCAATAATTGCTGTAAATGAAGCAAAGACAAAACATTTTTTTGATAACAGATATGGCACCGGACAGAGTACGATTGATGGAATAATGAGAGCAACAAATATACTGCTGTCAGGCAAAAAATTTGTTGTGGTTGGTTATGGATGGTGCGGCAAGGGTGTCGCAATGAGAGCAAGAGGAATGGGTGCAAGCGTCATTGTTCTTGAAGTCGATCCTTTTAAAGCAATTGAAGCTAAAATGGACGGGTTCGATGTTATGAATGCAATCGAAGCAGCAAAGATAGGCGATATTTTTCTTTCAGTTACAGGAAATTTAAATGTAATTGGTGAAAATATCCTGAAACTATGCAAGGATAATGCAATTGTTGCAAATTCAGGGCATTTCGATGCAGAGATTGACCTGAATTACCTTAAGAAAAACTGCAAAAGCATAAAAAAGGTAAGACCGTTTGTTGAGCAGTATGAGATGAAAGATGGCAGAAGAGTCAATGTTCTTGCTGAAGGCAGGCTTGTGAATCTGGGTGCCGCAGAAGGTCATCCTGCAAGTGTTATGGATATGAGCTTTGCAAATCAGGCATTGAGTGCAAAATATATATTTGAAAACAGCAAAAAAAAGCTTGAAAAAAAAGTGTATGTGGTTCCGGAAGAAATTGATAAAAAAATAGCCGAATTGAAATTAAAAAGCATGGGTATAACAATTGATAAATTAACACCGGAGCAGGAGAAATATCTAAACTCATGGGAAATGGGGACCTAAGAAGAAGTGGCGGCAGCAATGTCAGAACACTCATCTGGAACAACAAAACCTTAAAACTTATTGACCAGAGAAGGCTGCCATTTAAAGAAATATACATAAACTGCAAAACATCTGAGGAAGCCGGCATTGCGATAAAAGATATGGTTGTAAGAGGAGCTCCTGCCATTGGAGTTACAGCCGGGTATGGAGTGGCACTTGCTGCAATCGAGTTTAAAGGGAAGGACAAGCTGGCTTTTATCAATCACCTGAAATCAGGCATCGGCATGCTGTCAAAAACCAGGCCCACCGCAATTAATCTTTTCTGGGCTCTGGACAGGATGAATAAACTCATCAATAAAAACAGTAATCTTGCGATAAACCAGATAAGGAAATTAATTATCAGAGAAGCGGAAAATATTGAGGAAGAGGACCTGCAGATAAATTACCGGCTTAGTGAGAATGGCAAAAGTATTTTTACAAATTCCAGGAAAAAATTAAAAATCCTTACACATTGCAATGCAGGCGCGCTGGCTACTTCCGGCTATGGTACCGCACTTGGAGTAATAAGGAGTCTTAACTGTGCAGATAAAGTTAAAAATGTTATAGTTAATGAAACCAGGCCTTATCTTCAAGGTGCGAGGCTTACAGCCTGGGAGCTTTACCAGGAAAAAATTCCGTTTTTTGTAATCACTGACAATATGTCAGGCTATTTCATGTCGGAGGGTGAAGTAGACATTGTGATAGTCGGAGCTGACAGAATTGCTGCAAATGGTGACTGTGCGAACAAGATAGGGACGATGAGCATTTCCATAATGGCAAAGTATTTTGATATACCTTTTTACATAGCTGCACCTCTTTCTACAATAGATATGAAAACAAAAAACGGATCAGAAATTCCAATAGAGCAAAGATGTGAGGATGAAGTGAGAAATATCTAAACTCATGGGAAATGGGGACCTAAAAGGTATATCAAAATATTACGGCTATAATTACAGAAAAGGGTATAATCTATCCTCCATTTAAAGAAAATATTAAAAAAATTTTTAAACATTGAAGCGGAGATAAGTATGAATAAAAATAAAGCTATGGTGCTTGCTGCAGGTCTGGGAACGAGATTAAGGCCATTAACGGACCTAATTTCCAAACCAATGGCTCCGATAGTAAACAAGCCTGTTATGGAGCATATAATTGAATTGCTTGTGAAGCATAATTTCAAGAATATCATATGTAATCTGCACTGGTATCCTGAGGCGATAAAGGATTATTTTGATGATGGTTCAAAATGGGGAATTAATATTAATTATTCCTTTGAAGAAACTTTATTAGGGACCGCAGGCGGCGTTAAGAAGGTCGAGGATTTTTTTGAAGGAGAAACCTTTATAGTTATCAGCGGTGATTCGCTTACCGATATTAACTTAACCGAAGTCATGGAATTTCATAAAAAAAAGGGTGGTATTGCTACACTGGCACTATCCGAAGTCGAAGATCCATGGCAGTATGGTGTTGTCCTGCTCGACGAAGATAAGAAAATCGTAGGTTTCCAGGAGAAACCCCTAAGTGGTGAGG
>JAMCQQ010000183.1:2011-2928 GCA_023379515.1 Actinomycetota bacterium | reverse complement strand
TTGACGTTAAAATACTTCGTAAAATTTGCTGGAAAAAGTTGAAAGAAAATAATGTAAATGTCTTTTTACGTCAAAAAGCCAATAAGAATGTATTTAAGAATTATGATTACGTAGTCATCTGCACCTATGGATCAAACAACCTGCTGCTTAACAAGGAAGATAAAGTAAATTATCAATACGAGCTATGTGAAAAGCCAGTTGTCTATCTTCCTGAAGAATTTAGCAGGAAATCAATAGTTATTCTTGATGGTCCTTTCATGTGTGTGGATCCATTAGGGTATAGCAAGAGGTTTCTGCTTGGAAATGTCAAACATGCTATTCACTCAACCAATATCGGAAAGAGGCCAATCTTAAAATCTAAATATGCTCACCTGCTAAACAATGGCATAATAAAAGACCCTCCAATAACAAATTTTGGTTTGTTTATTGAATCAGGCAGCAGATTTATTCCTAAACTTAAAAAAGCCAAACATGTAGGATCCATGTTCACTTTTAGAACAGTTCTTCCAAATCGAGAATCTACTGATGAAAGACCAACTATAGTTAAAAAACATAATCATAAAGTTATCAGCGTTTTTTCAGGAAAAATACCCAGCTGTATTAATGCCGCACATGAAGTAGATAAGATTATTAACTCTTAATATTACGAAAAATCAAAAATATCAGCAAGGATAATGACGTGAATAAAGCACCTAATCCAATATAAACCCCAATAATGACCCATTTTTGCATAGCATAATAAACATTAACACTATAATCCCCAGCCCCTGACAACTTAAAACTATTTAAGCTACCATGTCTATTGCTATTAATCTTAGTATCCCCATTCGACATCTCCCAATACTTATCATAATTCTCGGCAAAAATTACAACGTCTCCAGCCTTTGCATTCTTTAACTTAATTTCATATTCAACAG
>JAMCQQ010000183.1:0-1972 GCA_023379515.1 Actinomycetota bacterium | reverse complement strand
AATCCTTTGATGGAGACCAAAAATGATCTTCAAAACTCATAATTTCGTAAACCTTTATTCGATTGAAACCATATACTTCTTTTAGCCATGTAATTTTTTTTAATCCTTTTATTTTTTTTTCATATTTTAAATTATCATAATCTCTGTCCGTGATAAAAATTTCCTTTTCTGAATCATAAGGAATGATTACATATTTTACTGATATTTCCTTCAAGAGTTTTTCGGTTTTTTTTTCTGTCAACTTTTTAACTAAATTCTCATTATCTGTAGTATTAAATAATGTCTGTGCTGATATTTCCGGTTTATTATTAGAATAGTAGCCAAACTTTTGCCTTGCGGGAACCCAAAGCGTCCTAAAATATCCATTCTGATTTACTAAGAAATTTTCCAACTTTATATAATCATCGGGAACACTAGTTGTTTTAAGCATACCCGTCAGCTGTCCTGTAATAGCAGGTTTAATAAGAAAAATTAAGTATAAGACAGTAAGAACTAAGAATAAGTTATGCAGATTTAGCAATTTGCCTTTTATCGGAAATTGAAAATTAAGAATTGAGAACTTTCTAATTGCTTTTAGCCATTCATAAATCATCCAAGCTGTAAAAGGGATTAAAATGGAATAGGAAATAGCTATTAACAAGTACCATTTTGCAGGGTCACGAAACATAATGAAGCCATCCAAATATTTAAACAACCAAAGATATATTCCTCCAAAAGGTTCATTTGATCCTTTTGATAAAAATGCACCCAAAATTCCGAGCAACCCAAAAAACAAAATGTTAATTTTTTCCTTTGAATTTTTTAACTTTCTTACAAAAAATATGCTTGAAAAAGCAAGTATGGGAATGAGCAAAAATTCTGGTCGCATAAAATAAACTTTGCCAAAAATATTTTCCGGCCAATTTGGATGAAGTAAAGAAATAGTGTTTTCTAGCTTTGCGAAGCTTAGATATTTTACTGCCTCAACTGTAGAATAGGATGATCCTAATGTCTCTACTGGATTTCCCCCATGCAAAAGGCTTGGAATAATCCAAAATGCATGAGACGTTATTACAATTAATCCGGGAATTAAAAAAACAAATATCGCCAAACTAGCGTAATCTCCAATGGAATATTTTTTATAAGAATATGATTGGATAACGAAGTAAAACAAAAAATAAATTGTTGCCACAAAGACTGTTACGTAAGTAATTCTTGGATCAACCATAACCTGAACTGTTAAAACTAAACCTGTAATAATCGAGAAAATCCACCTTTTATATATTGTTAAATTTTCCGTAAGTATGTATATGAATAATGTTAAAACAATCGGCGCTAACATAAATGCCAGAGCAAAAAAGACCTGACCTGCTGCAAGGAGTAAAGAATAGGTGTTAAATGAAAAAATAATAATAGAAAGTAAATAAAATTTGTTATTAGGAATAACCTGTTTGAATAATAAAATCGGAGAAAATAACATTAACGCAAGAAGTGGATAAAGGTATGCCACTCTCTCTATGAATGCCCAGCCCATTCCCAACTTACTAAAAGTAGCCAAGGGAATGTTTATAAGAGGAAATATCCATGAATAAGGGGATATGAACCTTGGCATACCATCAAAACCAATGTGCCAACCCCACGCATATGGAATAATTTCGATATTCTTCATCATGCTGGGTGAAAAATAAAGAAAATCAAAAGTAGATAAAACCCCAGGGAAAAACCAAGATCGAAAAATAATAATAACAAGAAGCAAAAGGAGCGAAGGACCAATAAACTTACGCATGAAGAATATTATATCTATTTAGACCCTTTTCTAGCAACATAATAGTAATGAGCCCCCAGTGGAATTCTATAAAGATATTTTTCCAAGGGAAGCAAAAAAGACAAAAACTGAGGGAAAAATATTGTATATCGAATCTGATTTCTTTATTTTTCACCCAGCATGATGAAGAATATCGAAATTATTCCATATGCGTGGGGTTGGCACATT
>JAMCQQ010000182.1 GCA_023379515.1 Actinomycetota bacterium | reverse complement strand
AAAATATTGGCAGATCGGGTATATAGCTTTTAACTGATAAAACCCCTGCAGTAAAAAGTGGGTCGGCTATGGGAGACATGGCAGCAATAAACATTGCATTTTCAACAGGACCAATAAAATCAGAAAAAGCTATATACCCGATCTGCCAATATTTTGTGTCTTTAATAACATCTATTACTTTTTCTTTAATTTTATCATATGTTATAGTTGAATCTACTAAATTTATTGCTGAATTTTTTTGTAATAAGTCAATACTATCATTTTCAAATATCCCTCTTACAAAATCTGTTTCATGATTTTTAATTAAAAAATAATTAATAAGTCCTTTTCTTATTAAGTTAGGATAATAATTATTCGCAAGTTCAACCTCTCCTTTTGTTAAATAAATATAATAATCTATAAGTATTTCTGTTGCCCCATGATTCATAAGGTCAGAGATTGCTTGTTGTAACTGCCTTGAAAGTGGTAAAGAAAATATACTTTCCAAATCAATAATTTTTAAAAACTTATGTGCCACCCAATCAGCGGCAATATGTCCAGCAAACCCCTTTGACGCATTTAGTTTATTGTTAGATTCTGCTGTTTTTAATAATAAATATCCAAAGTTTGGTTTATCTTGATAAGGACAAAAACCAGAAGCTATCGGGTCTTCTTTAGGGTCAGGTGAATGTAAAATATCTGCTATAGCAACATATTCAAAGGAACCACTATAAGTATAAATAAAATTAATATTTTCAAGATTAAACGAATCTGGCATTACTCCATATGTTTCAAAAATTTTCCCCAGTGTTGGGTCTGCTTCTTTGTTAATATGAATATGGGTAAGATAGCCAAAAGAATAAATACTGCTATTTGCATAAATTAAAAAACATATTAAAAATAAAATTATCCTTTTTATCATAGCTAATGCCTACCCATCCCAAGAACAAGAATCATCCAAAACAAACCTCCTACCATCATAGAAAACATAAAACTTATACCACCTGATAAAAATGTATATCTTGCAATTTCTATAAAATTTAACTTTTTAAAATTATAATACCAATAAATTATGCAAGAAATTAAACTAAATCCAAAAGTTAATAAACCTAAGTTAAGCTCCATTACTCTAAATAATTCTAATTTAAGTCCCATTACTCCAAATGTTTCATCAGGATCAACTGAAGATGAATAATACTTCAACGAATAATACCACAGCATTGAAGATATAACACAATTTACCATAATCCAAAATATAATATTTCTTTTAACTAGTGCATAAAAAAATAATGAAATTGCAAGATAAGTATTCATAAAAGCCCAACTAAAACTTTTATAGTTTTTATTTATAATTATTGCTAAAAAAAATGAAACTATAAAAAAGTATTTAATGGCTTTTTTCTCATTTTTATTAAGATTGTCTTTATTTTTTACATTCATAGTTGTTAAATTCACAGGACATTACATTATCCTTAAAGTATTTTTTATTTTGCCATTACTTTAATTGGAACTTCAGCAGAATCAAGTAATCCCTTTGTTGATAAATCATATGCTTTAATAATTAAAGTATAATCACCTTCTTTGGCAACTATTTTACTAGAGTCATTTCTTCCTGATAGTAATTCTAATTTTGTATTAGAAATTTCCTCTGCATCAATAGTTCCAGCCCAAACTACAGAATTAGCTCCTTTATTTTGTATAATATCAGTAGGAAATAATTTCTTTAAAATGGTTCCATTTTGTTGCACTTCTACATTTATTAACACTCTCTCAAGTAATTCATAACTTATTAATACATCTGGTTGTATTCCTATAATATCTTTATATGGTGCTATAACATTTGTAGAAGCATTAATATTTTGAATAATATCAGTAGTTGGTGGTGTTTTCCCTGGTGCATATGCCCCTGTAGTATCATAATAAACATAATCCCAATATGCAGTTCCACTTTCAGGACCATTGTTGTCATCTCCAAAACATATCCTTTGCCCAAATGTTGCTTGTGTAAGTTTGCTTGTTCCATCTATTACTAAATTATTATCTACATAAACATATACATTATTTCCTTCCCCAGTTATCCGGTAAGTATGAAATGTTGTTGTATCTAAATTGTATGTTGCTATGCTTGGTGGTGGAGGTGTTCGGTTTGTTGCCCAGTTAAATAATACTATTTTGTTTGCATAAAATTCTAATGCTACATTTTTACTATTATCAAACATTTCTATTACCAAACCTTGATAAGGGGCATCTGACCAAATACGATGATAGGTGCCCATTACTTTTAACTTTGCTTCTACTGTCCAACCAGTTGTGTTATTTGCATTCCAATACCTATAATATGCTCTTGCAGCTCCGTAATCTATGTAAGTGCTTAAGTAAAGCAATCCATTTGTTATATATGCAGTCCCTCCTTCGTTTCTTTCATACCAAAATGGTGTACTGTCCTGAGGCATTAAGTCTGCTGTATAATTTACTACCTCATCTGTTTGTAAAACAAAAGGAGCTAATATTGTTTGTTGTTGAGTTGTTATTCCAGATGTTGAGTTTGATGATGTTGAACTATCAAAAGTATTAAGTTGGGGATATGTTCCTACTATCCCTATGTTTTTCAAAAAAAATTTTTTAGGAAAGTTCTCTTGATTAGGTGAAGCAAAAACCTTCTCTTGTGTCTGCAACAAAAAACTTGCAAATATAAAAAACAACACCCCAAAAACTTTAAGTTTTTGTTTCATAAATTGTTCGTAAAAAAAATTTTGTAAGCCCTTCTTGTAAATATTTTATATTATTTTTTATAAATATTAAATACA